>DATAOG010000221.1:0-10234 GCA_036265855.1 Geminicoccaceae bacterium
GCGACGTTACAGCCGAAGCCCTGCCCGCCGAGCCGGCCCGCGGCTTCGGCCGCCTTGCCGGCGTCGACATCGAGCAGCGCGACCCTGGCGCCGGCGGCCGCCAGCATCTCGCCGGTCGCCAGCCCGAGCCCCGAGGCGCCGCCGGTGACGATCGCTGCCTGGCCCTCGATCCGCATGCCCGCCTCCGCTGCCGCTGCCGCGCCTTTTGCCTAGCCGATCGCGCCAGCCGGCGGCAAGAGCCGCGGCCGGCTCGCGAGGCTTGCCGGACGGCCCGCAGATGACCAACTTGTAGAGCGCCATGGACGCCACCCGCGAGATGTTTCCCATGCAGCTGCCGGTCGCCTACCGGCCGCCGGACGAGCGCCGCTTCTGGGCCAAGCTCCGGCGTGTGCTGACCCGGATCCCGTTCGCCGAAGACCTGGTGGCGGCCTATTACTGCGCGCTCGACCGCGACACGCCGGCCTACGTTCGCGCCGTGCTGTGCGGCGCGCTGGCCTACTTCCTGCTGCCGACCGACATGGTGCCGGATTTTCTGGCCGGAATCGGGTTCACCGACGACGCCTCGGTGCTGGCAGCAGCGCTCGCCGCGGTCGGCCGCCATCTCCAGCCCAAGCACCGGACGCAGGCGCGCCAGAGCCTGGAGCGCTTCGCCGCCTGAATCGGCGCGCGCCCGGCGGATCCATCTGCCCCGCTCGTGGATCGGCCTGTATCGGCCGCGCCTTCTGTGCTTTACTGCCGGCCTCAGCGCGCGGGCGAAGGGCACTCCCGATGGCGACCCGGTTGCAGGACAAGAAGACCGACCTGCTCGAGCGGGTGGTCGACCGGTTGCACGCCAAGCTCACCGACGGCCCGGCGGAGCGGGCCGAGGCTTTCGTCCGGCACTACTACCGGTCGGTGGCGCCGGCCGATCTGCTCGAGCGCGACCCGCTCGACGTCTACGGCGCGGCGCTCTCGCATCTGCGGCTGGGCGAGCATCGTCAGCCCGGCGAGGCGCTGGTCCGGGTCTACAACCCGCAGATCGAGCAGCACGGCTGGCAGTCGACCCACACGGTGGTCGAGGTGGTCACCGACGACATGCCGTTCCTGGTCGATTCGGTGAGCATGGCGCTCAACCGCCTGGGCCTGCTGATTCACATCACGATCCATCCGGTGATGCCGGTCCGGCGGGACCCGGAGGGCGCGCTGGTCGCCGTGCTGGAATCCGCCGAGGCCAACGGCGGCGATGCCCGGTTCGAGTCGTACATGCATTTCGAGGTCGACCGGCAGAGCGATCCGGCGCGGATCGAGGCGATCCGGGCCGATCTCGAGAGCGTGCTCGCGGACGTCCGGGTCGCGGTCGAGGATTGGCGGCCGATCCTCGGCAAGGTCGAGATCGCGATCGAGGAGCTGCGGCGCGGCGCTCCGGTGCTCGAGCCGGCCGAGCTCGACGAGGCCGAGGCGTTCCTGCGCTGGATCGCCGACAACCATTTCACGTTCCTGGGCTACGGCTGCTACGAGCTGATCCGGGACAAGGCGGGCGACCAGCTGAAGCGCCTCGAGGACTCGCCGCTCGGCCTGCTCAAGCGGCAGCCGACCGGCAGCCCGACCTCGCGCAGCTTTGCCGCGTTGCCGCCGGAGATCCGCCGGCAGGCACGGGCCCAGGTGCCGCTGGTGATCACCAAAGGCAACACCCGCTCGACCGTGCACCGGCCGGTCTATCTGGACTACGTCGGCGTGCGCCGGTTCGACGCCAAGGGCGAGGTCGTGGGCGAGCACCGCCTGCTTGGCCTGTTCACCTCGGCCGCCTACAACCGCAACCCGCGCGAGATCCCGCTGCTCCGGCACAAGGTCGCGCGCATGCTCAAGCGCGCCGCGCTCGCGCCGACCGGTCACTCGGGCAAGGCGCTGGTCAACATCCTCGAGACCTATCCGCGCGACGAGCTGTTCCAGACCAGCGACGACGAGCTGTTCGAGACCGTGCAGGAGATCCTGCACCTGCACGAGCGCCAGGGGCTGCGGCTGTTCCTGCGCCGCGACGCCTTCGCCCGGTTCGTCTCCTGCATGATCTACGTCCCGCGCGAGCGCTACAACACCGAGATCCGGCGCCGCTTCCAGGACATCCTGCTCGAGGCGCTGAACGGCACCGAGGCCGAGTTCCAGGCCCAGGTCTCGGAATCGATCCTGGCCCGCATCCAGTTCATCGTCCGGACGCCCGAAGGCATTCCGAGCGGCATCGATCGGGCCGAGATCGAGGCCCGTCTGGTCGAGGCCTCGCGGTCCTGGAAGGACGTGCTCTCCGAGGCGTTGATCGACGCGCATGGCGAGGAGGAGGGCAACCGGCTGTGGCGCGCCTACGGCGAGGCGATCCCGATCGCGTATCGGGAGCAGGTGCCGGCGCGCGCGGCGGTGCCCGACATCGATCGGATCGATCGGCTCGCCAAAGGCGAGATCGAGCTCGCGATGTCGCTCTATCGGCCGCTCGAGCAGGGCACGGGCGAGCTGTGCCTGAAGCTCGTGCGCGCCGGCCGGGCGATCGCGCTGTCCGACGTGCTGCCGGTGCTCGAGAACATGGGGCTCAGGGTTCTGCAGGAGCAGCCCTACGAGTTCGTCGCGGCCGCCGGCGCGACCTTCTGGCTGCACAATTTCACGGTCCAGCCGATCCGGGCCGGCGAGCTCGACCTCGACCAGGCCGGGCCGGATTTCCAGGACGCGTTCCTGCGCGTCTGGCGCGGCGAGGCGGAGAACGACGGGTTCAATCAGCTGATCCTGCGCGCCGGCCTCAACTGGCGCCAGGTCACGGTGCTCCGCACCTACTGCAAGTACCTGTTGCAGATCGGGATCCCGTTCAGCCAGGCGTACATGGAGCAGACGCTGGTCAACAATCCCGAGCTGGCGCGCCGGCTTGCCGAACTGTTCGAGGCGCGCTTCGATCCGGATGCCGCCGGCGACCGCCAGGCGCTGCTGGCCAGGCTGGAGGCCGAGTACCGCGCCGGCCTCGATGGCGTCGCCAACCTCGACGAGGACCGGATCCTCCGGCGCTTCATGCGGCTGATCCTGGCCAGCCTGCGCACCAACTTCTACCAGGCCGGGCCCGAGCGCGCGGCGCACAAGCCCTATCTCTCGATCAAGATCGATCCGGCGGCGGTGCCCGACCTGCCGCTGCCGCGGCCGGCTTACGAGATCTTCGTCTACGCCCCCCGGACCGAGGGCGTGCATCTGCGCGGCGGCAGGGTCGCGCGCGGCGGCATCCGCTGGTCGGACCGGCGCGAGGATTTCCGCACCGAGGTGCTGGGCCTGATGAAGGCGCAGATGGTCAAGAACTGCGTGATCGTGCCGGTCGGCGCCAAGGGCGGCTTCGTGGTCAAGCGCCCGCCCAAGGCCGGCGATCGCGCGGCGCTCCAGGCCGAGGTCGTCGCCTGCTATCAGACTTTGATGCGCGGCATGCTCGATCTGACCGACAATCGCGTCGGCGACCGGGTGGTCGTGCCGCCCCGCGTGGTCCGCTACGACGGCGACGATCCCTATCTCGTGGTCGCCGCCGACAAGGGCACCGCCACCTTCTCGGACATCGCGAATGCGATCAGCCTCGAGTATGGCCACTGGCTGGGCGATGCCTTCGCCTCCGGCGGCTCGGCCGGCTACGACCACAAGGGCATGGGAATCACCGCGCGGGGCGCCTGGGAATCGGTCAAGCGCCACTTCCTCGAGCTCGGCCATGACGTCCAGGAGCAGCCGTTCACGGCGGTCGGCATCGGCGACATGTCGGGCGACGTGTTCGGCAACGGCATGCTGCTGTCGCGGCAGATCCGGCTGATCGCGGCCTTCGATCATCGCCACATCTTCATCGACCCGGACCCCGATCCGGCGGCGGGGTTCGCCGAGCGCAAGCGGCTGTTCGAGCTGCCGCGCTCGAGCTGGGACGACTACGATCGCAGCCGCTTGAGCCCGGGCGGCGGCGTCTGGCCGCGGAGTGCGAAGGCGATCAAGCTGTCGCCCGAGGCGCGCCGCGCGCTCGACGTCGAGATCGAGGAGTTCGCGCCGCAGGAGCTGATCCGGGCGATCCTGCTCGCCCCGGTCGACCTGTTCTGGAACGGCGGCATCGGCACCTACGTCAAGGCGGCGGCCGAGCGCCACGCGGAGGCGTTCGACCGGACCAACGACGCGGTCCGGGTCGATGCCGAGCAGCTCCGCTGCAAGGTCGTCGGCGAGGGCGGCAATCTCGGCTTCACCCAGCGCGGCCGGATCGCCTTCGCCCGCAAGGGCGGCCGGATCAACACCGATTTCATCGACAACTCGGCCGGGGTCGACTGCTCGGACCACGAGGTCAACATCAAGATCCTGCTCGGCGCGGTGGTCGATGCCGGCGACCTGACCATGAAACAGCGCGACAAGCTGCTGGCCGGGATGACCGAGGAGGTCGCCGGTCTGGTGCTGCGCAACAACGTCCTCCAGGTTCAGGCGATCTCGCTTGCCGAGGCCCGCCCGGCCGAACTGCTGGACAGCCAGGCGGCGTTCATGCGCCGCCTGGAGGCGAGCGGCCGCCTCAATCGCGAGCTCGAGGTCTTGCCCGACGAGGAGACGCTCGCCCGCCGCCGGCAGGCGGGTCAGGGGCTGTTCCGGCCCGAGGTCGCGGTCCTGATCGCCTACGCCAAGACGGCGCTCTATCACGAGCTTCTGGCCTCGGAGCTGCCCGACGATCCCTATCTGCTCAAAGATCTGATCAAGTATTTCCCGCGCCCCTTGCGCAAGCGCTTTCGCGAGCCGATCGCGCAGCACCGGCTGCGGCGCGAGATCATCGCCACGCTGGTCGCGAACAGCATCGTCAATCGGGGTCTCGGCGAGTTCGTCAGCGAGCTTGGCGAGCAGACCGGGCGCTCGATCACCTCGATCGCGCGCGCCTACATCGTCGCCCGCGACACCTTCGCGCTTTTGCCGCTGTTCGGCGAGCTCGAGCGGCTGGCCGGCCGGATCGCCGCGCCGCAGCTGAACGCGCTGCTCGGCGAGGCGCGCCTGGCGCTCGCCCGCGGCACCGAATGGTTCCTGCGCAACCTGCCGGCGCCGATCGACGTCGGGGCTGCGGTCGAGCGCTTCAGCTCGGGCATCGCGGGCCTGCTCGACAAGCTGGACGTCGTGCTGTCCGCGCCCGAGCGCGAGCGCCTGACCCAGGCCGTGAGCGAACTTCGCGGCCGCGGCATCGAGGCGGGCTCGGCCTGGCGGCTGGCGGCGCTGCCCTACCTCGCCCCGGCCTGCGAGGTGGTCACGGTCGCCGACGTGGTCGGCACCGACGTGGTGACCGCCGGCAGCACCTATTTCGCGCTCGATGCCAGGCTCCATCTCGACCGGCTGCGCGCCCGCCTGGACCGTGCCGGCCCGCGCAACCATTGGGAGCGCGCGGCACTGGCCGGGCTCTACGAGGATCTGGTCGACGAGCACCGTCGCCTGGCCATCCAGGCCTTCGGCAGCGAGCTGGTCCGGCCGCACACCGGGGCGGGCCCTGAGGCCCTCCAGGACGCGGTCGCGTCCTGGCTGCAGCAGGAGGTCGCCGGCTTCGGCCGCTGGCAGCGCCTGCTGATCGAGCTCGACAGCCAGCCGGGCGCCGATCTGTCGATGCTCTCGGTCGCGGTCCGCACGCTCGGCGCGCTCGACGCGAACCAGGCGAACGCCGCCTGACCCGGGCGCGGGCGCCGATGGCGACCGTCCTCTGCATGAAGTGGGGACGCCGGTACGGCTCGGACTACGTCAATACGCTCTACAGTATGGTCGGGCGGAACCTTACGCTCGCCCACCGTTTTATCTGCCTGACCGACGACGCGGATGGCATCCGGCCCGAGGTCGAGTGCCGGAGCCTGCCCGCCCTGACGCTGGCGCCGGAGTGGGAGCGATCGCCCTGGCGCAAGCTCAGCTGCTTTGCTCCCGAGCTGCGGGATCTGGATGGGCCGGTGCTGTTCTTGGACCTCGATCTGGTGATCGTCGACAACATCGACTGCTTCTTCTCTTACCCGGGCGAGTTCTGCATCATCGAGAACTGGACGCAGCCGGGCCGCGGGATCGGCAATTCCTCGGTCTTCCGTTACCTCGCCGGGGCGCACGAGGACGTGTTCGCGCGCTTTTCCGCGCATGCTGCCGAAGTGGTGCGCACGTTTCCCAACTCCCAGACGTTTCTGTCCCGATCGGTGCCGGCGCTGACCTACTGGCCGGCATCCTGGTGCCGGAGCTTCAAGCACGAGTGCCTGCCCGGCCGGCTGCTCCGGCGGCTGCGCGCCGCGGCGCTCCCGGAGGGGGCCAAGATCATCGTTTTTCACGGCCACCCCAAGCCGCCGGATGCGGCGCGCGGGGTCTGGCCCGAGCCTGGCAAAGGCCTGCGGCCGGCCGCCTGGGTCGCCGATTACTGGCGTTGAGCAGGGATGTTGGCGACGATTGCCAAGGGCGGCGGGCGTCGTTATGGTCGCCGACCACTGATGATCCCGAACGGCTGGGCGAATAGACCGATCTCTGAGACTTTTCGCGATATGGCCGGGTTGCGTCCCCGTTGACGCCAACCGCGAGGACATGTGTGACGGCGCCCGGAGCTGACTTCGTCCGACTGGGGGTCGGCGGGTCTGAGGTCGCAACGGGAACCAATCGGTCGGGTGGTCCGCGGGGGAAACCAGATGAGTGAGGTCAACGGCCAGACCAAGGAAACCGAGCTGTTCTTCCGGCAGTGGCTGCGCTCGCCCAAGTCGATGGGCGCGGTCATCCCGTCGTCGCGGGCGCTCGCCCGCGCCGTCAGCCGGGAGATCGCCTGGCGCCCGGGCCAGGTGATCGTCGAGCTCGGCGCCGGCACCGGCGCGATCTCGCAGGGCCTGATGGAATCGGGCCTGCCGCCCGAGGCGCTGATGATGATCGAGCTCGACCGCCCGCTGTTCGAATACCTGCGCGAGCGCTTCCCGAAGGTGCGGGTGATCAACGGCGATGCCACTCGCCTGCTCGACATCCTGCGGCAGCAGGGCATCGAGGAGGTCGGGACCGTGATCTCCGGGATTCCGATGGTGACGATGCCGCTCGACTTCCAGCGGGCGATCATCGAGCAGAGCTTCGCGGCGCTCGGTCCGGGCGGCTGCCTGCTGCAGTATTCCTACTCGCCGGTGGTCCCGATCCCGGCCAAGAAGCTCGGCGTGGAGGCGAGGCTGGTCAAGTTCGTGGTGCGCAACCTGCCGCCTGCGACGGTCTGGCGCTTCCGCCCGCGCGGCGCCCGCGGTGCCGGCCATGGCCCGGCGAACGGGCGCGGTTGAACGATCGCAGCCCTTGCCCGGTCGGGGGGCGCTCGCTGGCCTTCGCCACCCCGGCCTCCTGATGTCGAATCTGACCGATCGGGTCCGTGACCTCGCGGCGACCCCGTTCGGCCGCCTGCTGCGCGATCACGGCCGGTCGCAGGCAAGGTGGCTGAGCGCCGCCGCGCTCTGCATGGCCGTCTACGCCGCCGCCACGGCCGGGCAGGCGTGGATCATGGAGCCGATCCTGGACCACGTGTTCCTGGCGCACGATCGGCTGGTGCTGCTGCTGGTGCCGCTGGTCGTCGTGGTCCTGGGGCTGCTCAAGGGCGCGGCGAGCTTCGGCCAGACCGTGCTGATGGCCAGGATCGGGCAGCAGGTGATCGCGCAGCTGCAGCGCCGGCTGTTCGAGCATCTGATCCGCGCCGATCTCGGCTACCTGGTCGCGCGCGGGCCCGGTCACGTGATCTCGCGCCTGACCTTCGATGCCCAGCAGCTGCGGCTCGCGGTGACCACCGCCTCGACCACGCTCGTTCGTGATCTGCTGACGATGCTCGGGCTCGTGGTCGTGATGATCCATCAGGACTGGCAGCTCGCCGCGATCGCGCTGCTCGGCTGCCCGCTCGCGATCTGGCCGCTCCAGCGGCTCGGCCGGCGCATGCGGAAGGTGTCGCGCCAGACCCAGACCCACATGGCCAAGCTGAGCCGGCGTCTCGACCAGACCTTCCTCGGCGTGCGCCAGGTCAAGGCCGACAACCGCGAGGATGACGAATCGGCGCGCACCGGCGCGCTGATCGAGGAGCTCTACAAGCTCAACCTCAAGGCGGCACGGGTCAACGCCGTCAGCTCGCCGATCATGGAGGTGGTGGGCGGCTGCGCGGTCGCGGTCGTGGTCCTCTACGGCGGCTTCCAGGTGCTCGGCGGGCACACGACCCCCGGGGCGTTTTTCTCGTTCATCGCCGCGCTCCTGTTCGCCTACCGGCCGCTCAAGACGCTGGCCAGCCTGCACACCCAGGTCCAGGTCGGCCTCGCTGCGGCCGAGCGGATCTACGGCCTGCTCGACCGTCAGCCGAGCGTGCGCGAGCAGCCCGGCGCCCGGCCGCTCAAGATCGAGCGCGGCGAGATCCGCTTTGCCGCCGTGCGTTTCGAGTACCGGCCGAACCGCCCGGCGCTGCACGGCCTCGACCTGGTCATTCCCGCCGGTCTGTCGGTCGCCCTGGTCGGGCCGTCTGGGGCCGGCAAGTCGACCATGCTGAACTTGATTCTGCGTTTTTACGAGGTAAACCAGGGCGCCGTGCTGATCGACGGCCAGGACGTGCGCTCGGTGACCTTGAAGAGCCTGCGCGCCGCGATCGCACTGGTCAGCCAGGAGGTCGATCTGTTCGACGGCACCGTGCGCGACAACATCGCCTACGGCCGGCCGGACGCGAGCCTGCCGGCGATCCGGGCGGCCGCCGAGGCCGCGGCCGCGCACGAGTTCATCGAGGCTCTGCCGCAGGGCTACGACACCGAGATCGGGCCGAGCGGGCTCTCTCTGTCGGGCGGCCAGCGCCAGCGGCTCGGGATCGCCCGGGCGATGCTCAAGGACGCGCCGATCCTGCTGTTCGACGAGGCGACCTCGGCGCTCGACAGCGAGGCCGAGCGGGTCGTCCAGGCGGCGCTGCGGCGCCTGATGCATGGCCGCACCACGGTCGTGATCGCGCACCGGCTCTCGACCGTGATCCGCGCCGATCTGATCGCTGTCGTCGAGGCCGGCCGCGTGGTCGAGACCGGGACCCATCACGCGCTGCTGGCGCGCGGCGGCAGCTATGCCCAGCTGTACGAGCGGCAGTTTGCCGATCAGGGACCGCTGCCGTCGGTCGAGGTGCTCGGCCGGCGCCAGGCCTGAGCGATGCCCGGGCGGCGCCGGCTGCCCGGTCTTCGCGTGGGTCGGGTCCGCGCGCGCCGTGCCGGCACTCAGGCCGCACTCGCCTGGCTCGCCGCGACCTACATCCGGCTCGTCCACTGGACCGGGCGCTGGGAGCTCAGGTGCGATCCCGCGACCGCGCGGCTGATCCGCAGCCGGCGGCCGTTCATCGGCGCGTTCTGGCACGGCCGCATGCTGATGATCGCGGCCGCCTGGGCAGCGCTGCTCCGCGAGCTCCGGGTACGAGCGCCGCTGCAGGCCTGCGTCGTCAGCTCGGACCACCCGGACGGGCGTCTGATGGCTCGGGCGACCGCCCGCTTCGGCATCAGGACCGTATTCGGGTCCACCAGGCAGGGCCGCTCGGGCCTGCTCCGGGCGGCGCTCCGGGTGATCGAGCAGAACCAGATCCCGGTGTTCACGCCGGACGGGCCGCGCGGCCCGCGGATGCGCGCCAAGGCGGGCGTCGTGCGCCTGGCGATGCGGACCGGCGTGCCGATCGTGCCGATCACGTTCGCGGCCTCGAACCAGCGCCTGCTCGCGAGCTGGGACCGGTTCGCGCTGGCGCTGCCGCTGGCGCGTGGCGTGCTCGCGTTCGGCGCGCCGCTCGAGTTCGGCCGCGACGGCGATCCCGAGGCCGGCCGGCGGCTGCTCGAGCAGCGGCTGAACGAGCTCACGCTGGAGGCCGACCGGACGCTGGGCCTGGCCCCGCTCGAGCCCGCGCCGCCCGAGCCCGCCGGATGATCGCGCTCGGCGTCTACCGGATCGCGACCCGGCTGGGCGGGCCCCTGTTCGACGCCGCGCTGCGGTTGCGGGCGAGGCGCGCGAAGGAGGACCCGGACCGCCTGCCGGAGCGGCTCGGCCATCCGAGCCTGCCGCGGCCGCCGGGGCGCTTGCTCTGGCTGCACGGGGCAAGCGTCGGCGAGGCGCTCGCGGTGCTGCCGTTGCTCGAGACGCTGCTCGCCGGGCGGGCGGAGCTCGAAGCTCTGGTCACGACCGGCACCGTGAGCTCGGCGCGCCTGATGGCCGAGCGCCTGCCGGCCAGGGCGCGCCACCAGTTCGCGCCGGTCGACCGGCCGGACGCCTGGCGGCGGTTTCTCGG
>DATAOG010000222.1:0-5050 GCA_036265855.1 Geminicoccaceae bacterium
ACCGATCTTGGCGAGTATATCGTCCAGCTCGCGGGCGAGACCCCGAGCCACATCCTGGCGCCTGCGATCCACATGACCAGGCAGCGGGTCGCCGACCTGTTCGCCGAGCATCATCACCGGCCGCGCGTCGAGGCTCCGGACGAGCTGCTCGCCGAGGCCAGGCGAGCGCTCCGCGAGCGCTATTTCGCGGCCGAGGTCGGGATCACCGGCGCCAACTTTCTGGTCGCCGAGACCGGCTCGGTGATCCTGGTCACCAACGAGGGCAATGCCGAGCTGACCCAGGGCCTGCCCAAGACCCACATCGTGGTCGCGAGCCTCGACAAGCTGGTGCCGACGCTGGAGGATGCCTGCACGTTGTTGCGCGTGCTGGCGCGCTCGGCGACCGGCCAGGAGTTCTCGGCCTACACGACGATTCTGACCGGGCCGAAGCGGCCGATCGATCTCGACGGGCCGGCCCAGTTCCATATCGTGCTGGTCGACAACGGCCGCAGCGAAGTGGTCGGGACCGAGTTCCAGGACATCCTGCGCTGCATCCGCTGCGGCGCCTGCATGAATCATTGCCCGGTCTATCTGACCACCGGCGGCCATGCCTACGGCTGGGTCTATCCGGGACCCATGGGGGCGGTCCTGACGCCGCAGTTCATCGGGATCGAGCAGGCCCACCATCTGCCGAGCGCGTCGAGCTTCTGCGGCCGCTGCGAGGCGGTCTGCCCGGTCCGGATCCCGCTCCCGAAGCTGATGCGCTACTGGCGCGAGCGGGAGTTCACGAAGGGCCTGGCGCCCCCGACTGCCCGCTACGGCACCAAGCTCTGGGCGTTCGCGGCGGCCCGACCGGCGCTCTATCACTTCGGCGCCGACATCGTGATCCGGCTGCTCGGGCTTCTGGGGGACCGGCGCGGGCGCTTCCAGAGCCTGCCATTGGCCGGCGGCTGGACCGGTTCGCGGGACCTGCCGGCGCCGCAGGGGCGCACGTTCCAGTCGCTCTGGCGGGCGCAGGGCGGCGGTTCGTGAGCGAGGCGGCGCGCGATGTCGTGCTCGAGCGCCTGCGCCGGGTCCTGGGCCGGCGCGGCCCGGGCGCGAGCGAGGCGCGCGATGCGGTCCAGGACCGCCTGGCCAAGCCGCCGGCCGGCCTGATCCCGGCCCGCGGCGAGCTCGGTCTGGAGGGCCGGATCCAGCTGTTCACCGCCGAGGCCGAGGCGGTGCAGACGACGGTGCGGCGGCTGCGGCGGTACGAGGACGTCGCGGATGCGATCGAACGCTACCTGCGCGAGCGCAACCTGCCGATGCGTCTGGTCATCGCGAGCGACCCCCTGCTCAGCCAGGTCGGCTGGTCGCGCACGATGCTGACGCTGAGGACCGGGCGGGCGGTGGACGACGACGCGGTCGGGCTCACGGTCGCCTTCGCTGGCATCGCCGAGACCGGCACCTTGATGCTGTGCTCCGCACCCGAGACGCCGACCACGCTCGCCTTCCTGCCCGAGACCTCGATCGTGCTGCTGCCGGCGGCGCGCGTGCTGCGCGCCTATGAGGACGGCCTGCGCCTCTTGCGCGAGGAGCGCGGGAGCCTGCCCCGCTCGATCAACTTCATCACCGGGCCGTCGCGCTCGGGCGACATCGAACAGACCCTTCAGCTCGGCGCGCACGGGCCGCGGCGCCTGCACGTCCTGCTGGTCGATGAGCTGATCGCGGCCGGGGGCGCGGGCCGCCGGCCATGAGCAAAAGCGGCGAGCGGCGATGAGCCGGCAGCGGCGACTGAGCTCCGCCGAGCTCGCGCTGTGGCGGGACGTGATGGCCGGGACGGCGTCGCTCGAAGGCCCGCGGCCGCAGCCGGGCGCCCGGCCGACGTCACCGGTGCGGCCGGCCCCGAGCCAACCGCGCGCAGTGCCGCGTCCGTACTCGCGCGCGCTCGATCCTCAGCGGCCGATCGATCTCGACCGCCGAACCTGGCTGCGCCTGAAGCGTGGCCGGGTCGAGGTCGAGCAGCGGCTCGACCTGCACGGGCAGACCCAGGCGCAGGCGCACGGGCGGCTCCAGGGATTCCTCGCCGAGGCCGCGGCGGGCGGCTGCCGCTGCGTCCTGATCGTGACCGGCAAGGGCCTGGAGACCGGCGGCACGCTTCGGCACATGGTGCCGCGGTGGCTCAACGAGGAGCCCAATCGCGGGCGCGTGGTCGCGTTCACCCCGGCCCAGCCGCGTGACGGCGGCGCCGGCGCACTCTACGTCCTGCTCCGCCGCCGCCGCGCGGCTCGCTGAATCCGCAAGCGATTTGGGCCCGACCTGAAGGTCGCGAAAGCCTTGCCCGACGAGCTTCGGTGAGCAGGCCGCGCGGGCCGGCGGCCGCTACGCCGCCGGCCGGATGTTCTGGTTCATCCGGAACAGATTGGTGGGGTCGTACTTTGCCTTGATCTGCGCCAGCCGGTCGTAGTTCGCGCCGTAAGCTCCCTTCGTGCGGTCGGTCTCGTCGTTGGGCATGAAGTTCACGTAGACGCCGCCGGTCGCGTGGGGCGCCGTCGCGTCGAAGAAGTCGCGCGCCCATCTGATGCACTCGGCATCCTGGCCCGGCTCCCGCCAGCGCGTGTGGACGTTGAGCACGAAATCGACGTCCCGATGCGGGTACGCGGTCGCCTCTTTGGCCACCCGGTTCACCGCGCCGCCCAGTTGGGCGATGAAGATCTCGCATTCGGGCGTCGGCACCTTGCCCGCGTACTCGATCATCGTTGCCACCGCCGCATCGTTGATCTTCGTGAAGGCATGAGATTTCCAGTAGTTGCGCGCGCCCGGCGTGAGCAGCGGATCGAATGCCTGCTGCCAGCCCGCGTAGGGATGGGGCCCGACCACGTCGGCGATCGGCTGACCGAGCGCCCGGAGCGGCGCCACCGCCTGCTCGCCCGCGGCCATGTCGCCGGCATAGCAGAGCGCAAAGACCATGACGTCCCGCCCGTGCCATTCCTCCGGCAGGAACGGCAAGGGCGGCGCCTTGCGCAGGACCACCCAGACGGTCAGCTCGTCGGGCGCGTGAGCAGCCCATCGGCGATAGCCGTCGAACAGCCGGCGCGCCTCCCCGTAGGGGTGCACGATCAGCCCGGACAGCACCTCGGGGCCGACCGGGTGGAGCCTGAACTCGAACGAGGTCACGACCCCGAAATTGCCGCTGCCGCCGCGGATCGCCCAGAACAGGTCCTGATGCTCGCTCGCACTCGCGCGCCGCAACTCGCCGTCGGCGGTGACCACGTCGGCCGCCAGCAGGTTGTCGACCGAGAGGCCATGCTTGCGGCTGAGCCAGCCGAAGCCGCCGCCGAGCGTCAGCCCGGCAAGCCCGGTCGTCGAATTGATGCCGAGCGGGGTCGCCAGCCCGAACGCCTGGGTCGCCTCGTCGAACTCGTGGAGCGTCAGGCCGGGCTCGGCGCGCGCCGTCCGCCTGGTCTGATCGACCTGCACCGCCTTCATCGGCGACAGGTCGATCAGGAGCCCGCCCTCGCAGACCGCGTTGCCGGCGATGTTGTGGCCGCCGGCCCGGACCGCCAGCAGCAGATCGTGATCCGCGGCAAAGCGCACCGCGCGCGTCACGTCCGCGGCGCTCGCGCAACGGACGACCGCGCCCGGCCGCTTGTCGATCATCGCATTCCAGAGCGTCCGCCCCTCGTCATAGCCGGGCTCCCCCGGCAAGCAGATCGAGCCGCGCAACGAGGCCCGCAACGAATCGAGGCCGTCCGCCACCGCCGCCGCATTTCCGGAACGGGTCTTCAAAGCGAGCTCCGCCATAGTGGCTCCTCCTTTGTCTCCCATCGTTTGGCTCTGGTCGGCTCGGGGATCTGTGACCGATCCAGAAAATCCGGATCGCCTGCCCGGGACGTCAGCGCGCCTGGCTGGCGTCGATCACGTCGCCGAACAATACCCACTTCTCGCCATCGAACTTCGCCAGCTGCATGCTCTCGATCGGATAGAAATCGGTCGGGCTCGTGTTGATCACGACGCCCGGCAGCAGCATCGGCAGCTCCAGGTTCTTGAGATTGGCCGCCTGCCGCATGACATTGGCGCGGGAGAGATCATCGCCGCATTGCTTGAGCAGCTGTACTAACGTCATCGCGGCGTTGTAGCCGTAGACGTTGAACTGATCGGTCTTCGCGCCGGCCGGATTGTATTTATCCATCCAGGCGACCCACTCGAGATACTCGGGGCTGTCCTGCCACTGCGGGTCGGTCGGATCCTTCTGATAGAGCGAGGTGATCAGGCCGACCGATTTGTCGAGCCCGGCCGGCGTCAAGACCGACCCGACCGAGTTCGACACGTTGTTCAGGAAATGTAGGGGCTTCCAGCCGATGTCGACCGCCTTGCGGATCGCCTGGGCGGCGAATTTCGGCGTCGTGATGTCGAAGAAGATGTCGGCTCCGCTGTTCTTGAGCGAGATGATCTGGGAATCGACGGTGGGATCGGTGACCTCGTAAGACTGCTCTGCCACGATCATCTTGGCCGCCTGGTCCCCGAGCCCGGCCTTGAAGCCGGTGAGGTAATCCTTGCCATAATCATCGTTCTGATAGAGGATGCCGATCTTGCCCTCCGGCTTGTGATCCAGGATGTACTTGGCGTAGATCCTGGCCTCGCTCTGATAGTTGGGCTGCCAGCCGATCGTCCAGGGGAACTTCTTTGGCTGCCCCCATTTGGTGGCGCCGGTGGCGACGAACAGCTGCGGCACCTTCTTGGCGTTCAGATACTGATGGACGGCGCTGTTGGTCGGGGTGCCGAGCGATTGGAAGATCAGCAGCACCTGCTCCTGCTCGACCAGTTTTCGGATCTGCTCGACCGTGCGCGGCGGACTGTAGCCGTCGTCGAGCGAGATGAAGTTGATCTTGCGGCCGTTGATCCCGCCCTCGTCGTTGACCTTGGCGAAGTAGGCGGCAAGGCTGCGGCCGATCGTGCCGTAGGCCGATGCCGGGCCGCTGTATGGGTTGGTGTTGCCGATCTTGATCTCGGTGTCAGTGACCCCCGGGCCGTGGTCGGCGGCGGCAGCGGCGCCGCTCAGGAGCGCGAGCCCGGCGCACACAGTGCCGGC
>DATAOG010000223.1:0-2124 GCA_036265855.1 Geminicoccaceae bacterium
GAAAGTGCCCGATCTTTCGGCCGTGCGCGCCGCCTGCCGGACCATCGGCCCGGCGCTCCGCAGGGGCGCCATCGTGGTTCTCGAAAGCACTGTCTACCCCGGCGCGACCGAGGAGGTGGTCGGCCCGACGCTCGCCGACAGCTCGGGCCTGCGCGCGGGCGTCGACTTCTTCCTCGGCTACTCGCCCGAGCGGGTCAATCCCGGCGACCGTCAGCACACGCTCGAGCGGATCACCAAGGTCGTCGCCGGCCAGACGCCCGAGGTCGCGGCACGGCTCGCCGAGATCTACGGCCGGGTGACCGGCGGCCAGGTCCATCTCGCGCGCGACATCCGCACCGCCGAGGCGGCCAAGGCGATCGAGAACGCCCAGCGCGACATCAACATTGCCTTCGTCAACGAGGTCGCGATGATCTGTCAGCGGCTCGGTTTGTCGGTCCACGACGTGCTCGAAGCTGCCCGGACCAAGTGGAACTTCCTCGATTTCCAGCCCGGCCTGGTCGGCGGCCACTGCATCGGGGTCGACCCGTTCTATCTCGCCTACAAGGCGGTCGCGGCCGGCCACCATCCGCAGATCATCCTGGCCGGCCGATCGGTCAACGACGGCATGCCCGCATTCGTCGCCGACTGCCTGGCTGAGCGCCTGCCGCACCGGGCGGAGATCCTGGCGCTCGGCCTGACCTTCAAGGAAAACGTGCGGGATCTGCGCAATTCCAAGGCGGCCGAGCTGATCCTGGCGCTCGCCGACCGTGGCTTCGCGCTCAGCGTCCACGATCCGCTCGCCGACCCCGCCGAGGCGCTGGCGCTGTACGGTCTCCGGCTGCTCGAGCGGCTGCCGGCCGAAGGCGGGTTCGACGCCGTCCTGGCCGCCGTGCCGCACCACACCTATCAGGCGCTCGACGGCCGGGGGCTCGCCCGCCTGCTCCGTCCGGGCGGCCTGGTCGCCGACCTCAAGGGGCTCTGGCGCCACCTCGAGCTGCCCGAGCAGCTCCATCGCTGGACTCTGTGAGGCTCGCGCCGCCACGAGCTCGATCGTCGTCGAGCGGATGATGCCGCATCCGCGCGAGAAGATCTGGCGCGCCCTGACGGAGGTCCGCCGATCGAGGCGTGGCTGATGAGGAATGACGTCGAGGGCTCCCGCCCAGACGCCTGGCGATATGTCGTGGAAGTCCAGGATGCGGGCAAACCGGCCGACGCCACCGGCTATCGCTAGCCTGCGGGCGCTCCTCTGACCGGAGCGCGCCGGCGCGCGATCCTGCCACCCTGGTACCGGCCCCTGGCGCCGGACCGATGAGCCCTTGCCGGAGCTGACCTTCGAGCTTTGACGCGGTCCTCGTCCCGCCCTAAATGATCGGCAAGCGCAACCGGCTTCTGGGAGTGGCCAACGTGCCGGACTATCTGCGGCGCCTGTTCGTGCCGGTGCACCCGGCCGGCTGGCCGTTCATTGCCGGCGGGGTGGTGATCAGCATCCTGCTTGGCTGGTTCGGCGGCCAGCTGCTCTGGCTTGGGCTGCTGCCGACGGCCTGGATGATCTACTTCTTCCGCGACCCGCCGCGCGTCACGCCCGAAAGCGAGGATATCGTGGTCAGCCCGGCCGACGGCACGGTCGAGGCGATCGCGCTCCGGCGGCCGCCGCCTGAGCTCGAGCTCGGCGAGCTGCCGCGCACCTGCATCAGCGTGTTCCTCAACGTGTTCGACGTCCACGTCAACCGCGCCCCGGTCGGCGGCCGGATCACACGCCTGGTCTATCACCCGGGCAAGTTCCTGAACGCCGCCCACGACAAGGCGTCCGATCTCAACGAGCGCCAGTCGTTCCGGATCGAGACCGCGCAGGGCGAGGTGTTCGGCCTGGTCCAGATCGCCGGTCTGGTGGCGCGCCGGATCGTCTGCTCGGTCGCGCAGGGCGACCTGCTGCACGCCGGCGAGCGGGTCGGCATGATCCGGTTCGGCAGCCGGTGCGACGTCTATCTGCCGGACGGCTTCGCACCGATGGTCGCGATCGGCCAGCGCGCGATCGCCGGCGAGACCGTGCTCGCCGACCGCCGGCGCAACCGGCCGCCGAGCGCCTGGAGGCGGAGCTGATGCTCCCCGATCGCCGGCGCGGGCGGCTCCGGGCGCAGCCGCTGA
>DATAOG010000224.1:0-1615 GCA_036265855.1 Geminicoccaceae bacterium
CGCGATCGTCAGCCCAAGCTCGCCCGCTTCCTGCCGGAGCGCGTCGGCGGCCTCGGCGCGCTCCCGCACGAGCCGCTGGCGGTCCTCGGCGAGCAGCTTCTCGGCATCGGCGCGAGCCTTCTCGAGCACACGCTGGGATTCGGCTCGGGCACTGGCGTGCGCCTGCTCGAGCGCCTGATCCCGCTCTTTGCCGATCGCATCCCGCCGCTGCTCCAGCTCGGCGCGCAGCTGTTCGGCAGCGGCCCGGGCGGCGTTGGCCTCGGCGATCACGCTCTCGGTCCGCTGCTGCCGGTCGGCGATGATGCCCAGCACCGGCCGGTAGAAGAAGTGCTGCAGAAGCCAGACCAGGACCAGAAAATTGGCGGCCTGAAGCAGAAGCGTCCACCAGTCGATGTGCATCTTTCTCAGCGCACGAACGGGTTCGCGAACAGAACCAGGAGCGCGATCACCAGGCAATAGATCGCCATGGTCTCGATCATCGCGAGGCCGACGAACAGCGTGCGCGAGAGAACGCCGGCGGCCTCCGGCTGGCGGGCGATCGCGTCCATGGCCGCGGCGACCGCGCGGCCTTCGCCCAGCCCCGGGCCGATCGCGCCGAGCCCGACCGCGATCGCCGCGGCCAGGATCGAGATCGCTTCGACGCTCATGCTCACCCCCTCTCGATGCTACCGATGCCGGCGCCGATGAAGACCGCGGCCAGTACCGTGAAGATGTAGGCCTGGATCAGCCCGATCAGGATTTCCAACGCCATCAGCGGGATCGGCAGGAACAGGCCGGCCAGCGCCAGCACCGTGGCGATCACGAACTCGCCGCTCAAGACGTTGCCGAACAGCCGCATCATCAGCGAGAAGGTGCGCGTGATCTCGGACAGGATGTTGAGCGGCAGCATGATCACGGTCGGTTTGGCGTAGCCCGCGAGATAGGCGCGCAGGCCCCGCCGGCGCAGGCCGTAGACGTGGACCGCGAGGAATACGATGAGCGCCAGCGCGGCCGCGGTCTCGAGCGAGCCCGTCGGCGGCCGCACTCCGGGCAGGATGGCCGAGAGATTGGCGAGCGCCAGGAAGATGAAGAGCGTGCCGAGCAGCGGCAGGAAGGGGCGGCCCGACGCCTGCATGGTCGCCGTGATCTGATCCTCGATGCCGGCCAGCAGGATCTCGAGCACCGCCTGCCAGCGCGCGGGCTGCAGCCGCAGCCGGCGGGTGACGAGCCAGCAGCCGGCGGTCAGCGCCAACATGAGGCACCAGGTCGTGACCACCGGCTCTGCGATCGGCGCCGGACCTATGTTGAAGAGCACCGGCGCAACCAGCGGCGATTCGCTCACTGCCCTGCCCTCACCAGCCGGACCGCGAGCGTCCGGGCAAGCACGAAGCCGGCGAGTGCGCCGAGCAGTGCTGCCGCCCCCGCTCTGGCGATCAGCGCGAAGGCGAGCCCGCCGATCAGCAGCCTCCCGAGGTGGAGGGCGAGCGTCAGACCGAGCGGAGCGCCGCCGAGGTAGCGCTCGACATCGTGGCGCAACGCCGCGAAATAGGCCACGCCGAGCAGGCTGCCGAGCACGAGAAACGGCGCAGCGTCACGCAGGATCTGGACGAAGTCCGGGTTCACCGCTCCTGAATCC
>DATAOG010000225.1:0-6466 GCA_036265855.1 Geminicoccaceae bacterium
CCGACCTTCGCGCTCACGGCACGCTCCTCGGTCCGGCGCGCGACGAGGCCCGCGACTGTCTCGCGCAGGACCCCTGGCTCGAGCGTCCCCGCGGGCAGGCGCTCCGTCAGCTGCTGCGCCTGTTCGGACGCTGCGCGGCGACCGGCTTCCTCGGTTCCGGCTAGCGGGCCGCGACCGGGGGGCGTCTTTGCCGGGCTTCCGCCTGCGGCAGGGTTTCGGGCTCCGGCCGGATTCTGGGTGGCGGCCGGTTCGGGACCGGTGGCTGGGAGCGCGGCTCGCGCGCGCCGAGCATCGCCTGCTCCGACGGTCCGACGATGCCGCCGGAGATCACCATCTTGATCCCGTCCTCGACCGACATGTCGAGATGGATCAGGTCCTTCCTTGGCACGAACAGCAGAAAGCCCGATGTCGGGTTGGGTGTGGTCGGCACGAACACGTTGACCAGCTCCTCATCGGAGCGCGCCTGGATCTCGCCCCGGGTCGGCCCGGTGACGAAGCCGATCGTGCCGAGGCCGCGGCGCGGATACTCGACCAGGACCACCTCGCGGAACGAGCGCGACGACTGGGCGAGCACGGTCTCGAAGATCTGCTTGAGCGTGCTGTAGACGCTGCGGATCACCGGCATCCGGGAGAGCAGCCGCTCCCCCAGCCGCACCAGCGTGCGCCCGGCCAGGCCCGCGGTCAGCATGCCGACCAGGGTCAGGAAGGCGACCATGACCACGAGGCCGACGCCCGGCAGGCCGAACGGCAGATAAGTCTCGGGATTGTAGCGCGCCGGCAACAGTCCCTCGACCCTGCTGTCCAGGAAGGAGAAGAACTGCCAGACCAGATAGATCGTGATGCTGAACGGTGCGGTGACGATCACGCCGGTGAGGAAATAAGCGCGCAGGCGGCCGACGACGCTCGGGGGATGCGGCGGCTCGCCGACCCGAAAGCCGCCGGCGTGGGCTTCGGGCCCTCCAAGCTTGGACTCCGACTGCCCGGTTCGCCCCTCCTGCCCCGATTGCGACGCCATTCAACAGTCCTACCGACCGTGGCCGTGAGGCCACACCCGCCTCCCGTCACAAACGGCCCCGGGCCGTCGACGGCCAGAGGACAATAAGCAGCCCCCCGGGTTTCGTCCAGCCGTGACCAGCTGCTCTGGGCAGCGGGTGCGGTCGCTCGCGTTTTAATTCTTTAGATAAGCGATTAACCTTCGGGCCCCTCACCAATCAATAGTTGTTCAACGCTGTGAGCCATCAGAGTGTTCGGCGCCGGTGCGTCTTGATGAACACGATCGGCATTGGCAACCAGTCTGTACAAACCATTGTTTTCCTACCGTTTGTCGTTTTTACGACCGAAGACGTTCGGGCCGGATTTGTATCAAATTTTTTCGAAGTTTTAAACAATAAAACAGAGGTCAAAAATTCCCTTGACAAGTTGTTTGATTAGCTTTGATTAATCATCTTCAGTTCCGGCGATAGAGTCCGGATCGGTTCGACCCAGGTCTTCGAGTGCGGCGAGCTCCGATCGGCCCGGAACAAGTGGCGGCGAGTGTGAAACGCACGACGGCCGCCGGAGCGCCAAGAGGGGTCAGCATCATAGGGAGGATGTGACCAATGAGTAGCGCTGAAGGTCGGTCCCGGGGTCTGCCTCTCGGGGACCGAGCGAGCGTGATCACCAATTCGATCCTGTTGACGCGCCGGATCCGGGAGCTGCAGCGGCGGCGCCAGGCTCTGGTCGGCCGCCAAGAGCAGGTCCGCTCGCAGCTGCCGGACTGGGCAGTCGAGCCGCTGCGCCTGGTCGGCCTGACCAACGATGAGATCCGCAGCCTGGTGTCCAACCTGTCGACCAGCGAGGCGGAGGCGGGTCTCAACCAGATCGAGGCCGATCTCGAGGATCTCGACCGCCAGGTCGAGGACCTGGAGGACATCCTGGTCGCGACCCCCTCGAGCAGCCTCGATGAGATCGACGCGGTGATCCGGCTGACCGTCGACCGCTTCCGCGAAATCATCGTCACCGACCCCGACGACGTCTTCTATGACCGCGGCGAGGCGCGCTTCCTGGCTCTGCTCGAGCGTATCCAGGAAGATCTGAGCGACGTGCTGCGACGCACCCGGCTCGACGCCGGCTGAGGTCCTCCGGACGACGACCGGGCGGGGTCCACGACCCCACCCCTGCGCCAGATCATGAGCCGGACTGAGCCCGTGCCCTGAATTGCGGGGCACGGGCCAGTTGCCGCCCGGGCACAACCGCAAAGGGTCCGCCGGCGGCGGCCAGGCGAGCTGGCGTCGACCGGACGCTCCGGCATCGGACCGGCAGGTTGCGGCACATCACCGGCGAGAATCTGCCCGACGTGTTGTTCGGCTGCGGCATCCGGCGCTGTCCGACCGCCTGCCGGCGAAGGCGCCCCCTCTGCCTGTGGATCCTCGTCGTCGGGCGCGGCACGACTCCTCGCGATGAGGATGAATCGTGCTCCGTGCTGAACGCAAGCCTGGCCGCCCGATAACCTGGGCTAAAGACAGATCTGGCAGACTGTCGGCGTCACGGCGTGCGCATCGTTTTGCGATCTGCTGTTGAGTGCGCCGCCCGATCATCTAATTTGATCTTAAAGTAGCAAGAGGGCGGGCGCTTCATGTATCGGCGGACACTACACCGGCGTGCGATCCCCTGGGGCTTGGCGCTTGCGGCGATGGCGTCGCCGCCGCTCACGGCTCAGGCCGCCACCGACGAGGCCTACTTGTGCCGGAACGGCGAGCGCGAGCGGCGGGTCGAGTTGCAGCATCCCGACGTCCAGGAACGGCTGCCCTGCCAGGTCGTCTACTGGCATGACGCCACGCAGCCCGGCGACAGCGAGTCGCTCTGGGAAGCCGCGCACGACTACGGCTACTGCATCGAGCAGACCCGGAGCCTGGTGCAGCGCCTGCAGGATGGCGGCTGGCGGTGCCAGAAGGCCAGCCAGGCACAGGTCCAGGCAAAGGCCTCCGAACCGGCTCAGATTCAGACGATTCCGGCGCTGGCGCCGAGCCGCCTGCCGGCGGCGAGCGATGCCCAGCGGGCCGAGCTAAGCGATGCTTTGGCGCGCGACATGCAGCGTCTGGCGAAGCTAACGACCACCGGCCACTTCGAGATCGAAAGCGCCGAGCTTGGCGACCTCGATCACGACGGCAACGCCGACGCGGCGGTCTTATTGAACTATCAGGCCGACCACTCGGCCAGTTCGCAGTTTCTGATGGCTTACCGGTTCGCGGGCAATTCGTTCTATCCGACCGCCAAGACCCAGGTGGGCGGGGCGGCCAAGGACGCGATCGCGAGCCGAATCGAGCGGATCCAGGACGGCGCGATCGAACTGCTGCTCGAAGTGCGACAGCGGGGCGATCTGGAATGCTGCCCCTCGGGCCGCCGGCGGGAGGCCTTCGTGCTCAAGGACGGCACTCTGGTCGCGCGCCCGCCGGAAGGCTGACGCGCGCCCGACGGCGCTACGCGACTTCAGCCTGCGCCGGGTCAACGGCGCGCCTGGGCCGGCGCTGCCAGGGCAGACGCAGGATCTGGCGCTCCGGCTCCACGTCGCCGCCCGCCGTCCGTCGCCGGTTCTGACGCTCGGCCACGGCCGGCTCGGACTTGGGCTCGGGCCGATCGGCCAGATCGAGCACCGGGACCGCCGCAATGTCGGCGATCTGCTCGCGACAGCGGCGGACCACCCAGCGATCGGTCAGATCGACGTCGAGCAGCACCGAATCGAAGCGCTCGTGCCCGAGGCGCCAGAGCGCGTTGGCCATGCCGATCACCTGCACGATCTCGACCGGCGCCATGACCTTCGCCATGGCCCGCGCCAGCCAGGGCAGCTCGCCGCCCTTGGTGCGGATCAGCAGAAAGCGGAGCGGCTGGTCGTCGGCCTGCGCGCTCGCGGCGGCAGCGGCATGACCAAGGGCGGCATCCGGCAGGGCAACTGTTGGCACGATCGGACTCCCCGGAAAGTCGGCGCTCGAAGGACCTTCGGGTTCTATCAACTGGGAGTTAAGTTGCAATCCCCACGAGGAAGCTTTTTCGCGAGGTGAGGCGGCGCTGCCACAGTCAGCCATCGATCAGGTCGGTCGCCGCGATGTCGATGCCGAAGCCCGCAAGGCCGACGTAGTGCCGGTGTCGGGTCGCGAGCAGCCGGATCGAGCTGACCCCGAGATCGCGCAGGATCTGCGCGCCAATGCCGACGTCGCGCCATTGCTCGCTGCGGGCCGCCTCGAGGCTCGGGTCGGCAGCCTCGGAGCCGGTCTCCGCCGGCCCGGATGAGGTCGCGCCCGGGACGCCGGCGGTGCCTTCGCGCAGGTAGATCAGCACGCCCCCGCCGTTGCCCGCCAGCCGCTGGAGCGCCTTCGGGATCAGATGGCCGGGCGCTCCGTCGCGACGCGCGAACACGTCGCTGATCACCTGCTCGCGATGGATCCGGACCAGAACTTCGCCGCCGCCCAGCTCGCCCACGATCAGCGCCAGATGATGCACGGCATCGAATGGCGTGGCGTAGGCGACCACGCGCGCCGGCCCGACCTCGGTCAAGACCTCGTACTCGCCGATTCGCTCGATCAGCTGCTCGCGCCGCTGCCGATACGCGATGAGATCGGCGACCGAGATCATCTTCAGGCCGTGCTCGGCGGCGAACTCGGCGAGCTGCGGCAGCCGCTTGACCGTGCCGTCGTCGTTGACCAGCTCGGCCAGCAGGCCGACCGGCGGCAGGCCCGCGAGCCGCGCAAGGTCGATCGCTGCCTCGGTGTGGCCGGAGCGCACCAGGACCCCGCCGTCGCGGCCGATCAGCGGAAAGATGTGGCCGGGCCGGACGAAATCGTCGACGCCGGCATTGGCGTTGGCGAGCGCGCGCACGGTCGCGCTGCGCTCTCCGGCAGAGATTCCCGTGGTCAGTCCGAAGCGGTAGTCGACCGAGACCGTGAACGCGGTGCCCATCGGCGCGTCGTTGAGGGCCACCATCGGGTCGAGGCGCAGCCGGCGCGCCAGCTCCGGCGGCAGCGGCGCGCACAGGATTCCGCTGGTGTGCCGGATCATGAACGCGACCGCCGGCGCCTCGGCCTTGGCGGCCGCCATGATCAGATCGCCCTCGTTCTCCCGGTCGGCGTCGTCGACCACGACCACGAGCCGGCCGGCAGCGATCTCGGCGATCGCGACCTCGACGCTGTCGAGCTGGATGGTCATCGCTGCAGGTTCCTTGCAGGGGCTGTAGCGCCCACCGTAACCGGCCGCGCCGGCATCAGCGAAACCGCCTGGCCCAGAACTCGACCAGCCGCGGGTCTTGGTCGACGCGCCGCACCACCCCGGCCAGCTTCGGCGCCTCCCGATAGAACCGCGGCCGGCGCGGGCCCCAGGCGGAGACCACGGTCACGTAGAGGTCGAGCACCGACAGCTCGTTGCCCAGGATGTACCGGCCCGGGCTGACCTGGGCGTCCATCGCCCGCCAGCAGTACGCCATCCGCTCGGCGGTGCGCTCGAGCAGCACGGGCTTGTGGGCCTCGTCGGCCGCGAGACGGCCGGGATCGTCGCGGATCGAGACGAGCGCGTGGATCTGGGCGGAAATCGTAGGTCATCCAGCGCAGGAAGGCCGGCCGACGCGGGCCGTCAAGCACGGGCGCCATGCGGGCCGCCGGATGGCTGTCGGCGAGATGGGTCAGGATCGCAGCACTCTCGGTCATGAGCTGGCCATCCGGCAGGCCCAGAACCGGCACCTGTTGCAGCGGGTTGCCCGCCGGCCGGTCCTCGCCGGGGCCGCGCTCGACCGCCTCGTAGGGCTCGCCCAAGAGCAGCAGCGTCGCCTCGACCGGCACCGAGCCCGTGCCCTTCCGACCATAGACCACGTAGGGCATCATCACCGTTCCTCCGGACCAATCGTCCGCCTACGGCGATCCTAGCACAGGCGCACGACGACCCGACCTTCCGACCCGGGTCACGCTTCTCAGCCGGGAGGGCGCCACGCTCAAAGACCCGCCCGGTCGCCTGGCACAAGGCGGGCTACGAGCCGACCTTGGGCCCACGGATCACAGTTCTCCGCGGGCAGGGTGCCGGGCTCAAAAATCCGGCCCCGGTCGCCTGGCACAAGACGCACGACGAGCGGATCTTTGAACCCGCATCGCGCTTCTCAACCGGCAGGGCCCCCGGCGCTCTCAGGCCGACCCGGGCCTGGCATCAAGCGCACGACGAGCCGACCTTCGGACCCGTGTCGTGCTGCTCAACCGGCAGGGTGCCGCGCTCAAAGACTGGCCGCTCGCCTAACACAAGGCGCGAAACGCGGCCCGGCACCCGGCGCCTGCGCGACGACTTTAACCCTGTGTTTACCACTTTCACGGCAGCTTTGCCTCCATCCGGTCCATGCGACCCTGGGAATCCGAGCCTTGACTTGGCGAGCGGCGCAAGGATTCCCAGGATCACATGGAACATCGAGGGCAGACGCTGGGCGTGAAAGGTTAATGAAAGCTTGCTGACGATCGCT
>DATAOG010000226.1:0-5302 GCA_036265855.1 Geminicoccaceae bacterium
CGGCGAAAAATTCCAAGAGCTCTTCGGTCACGGCGGCGGCGTCGATTCCGGCGAGCTGCTCGCCGTAGCCCGCCAGCGTCTGCCGGAAACCCGCCCGTAACGGCAGACGCAGGCGGTTCTCGAGGATCAGCCGGATCGCGCCCAGCGCGGCCCGGCGAAGCGCGTAAGGATCCTTGGACCCGGTCGGCCTTTCCCCGATGGCGAAGAAGCCCGCGAGCGTGTCGAGGCGGTCCGCCAGCCCGACCGTGACGCTGACCGGCGCCCTAGGACAGGCGTCGTTCGGGCCTTGCGGGGCGTAGTGCCCGGCAATCGCCTCGGCGACGTCGGCGTGCTCGAGGTCGTGCTGGGCGTAATAGCGGCCGATGATCCCCTGGAGCTCCGGGAACTCGCCGACCATGCCGGTGACCAGATCGGCCTTGCACAGCAGCGCCGCGCGCGCCGCATGCTCGACCGGCGTGCCAGGCACCCGCCGGGCGAGCCAGGTCGCAAGGCTCTGCAGCCGCGCGACCTTCGCCCCGAGCGAGCCGAGCCGGGCGTGGAACACGACACCGTCGAGCTGTGGCACCCGGCTCGCGAGCGGCCGCCTGCGGTCCTGGTCCCAGAAGAACTTTGCGTCCCACAGCCGCGCCCGGAGGACGCGCTCGTTGCCCGCGACGATCGCGCTCCCGTCCAAGGCCGGCACGTTGGCGACCATCAGGAACCGAGGTGCCAGCCGGCCCTCCGAGGTCTCGAGCGCGACATACTTCTGATGCCGGCGCATCGAGGTCACGAGCACCTCCTCGGGCAGCGCCATGAACCTCTCATCGATCCGGCCGAGCCGCACGATCGGCCATTCGACCAGGCCGACGAGCTCGGCGAGGAGCCCGGGATCGAGGCGCGGGCGTAGATTCTGGGCACCCGCCAGCCGGGCGGCCTCGGCCGCGATCCCGCGCTCGCGATCCGCCGGATCGAGCTGGACGAAAGCACCGGTCAGCTGCTGCCGGTAACCCTCGAAATCGCGGACCGTGATCGGTGCCGGCGCGAGAAAGCGATGCCCGCGCGTGCTCGCACCCGCAGTCAGCGGGCCGAACCGCACCGGCACGACCGCGCCGTCGAGCAGGCAGAGGATGCCGTGCAGCGGCCGGATCCAGCGGATCGTATGGCTGCCCCAGCGCATCGATTTGGGCCAGGGAAAACGCGCCAGGATCTCGGCCAGCACCGGTGCGAGCACGTCGGCGGCCGCCCTGCCGACCCGCTGGTACCGGACGACGTGCATGCGGCCCTTGCCGTCGTCCCGCTCCTCAAGCTTGTAGTCGCTGACGCCGAGCGCGCCGAGGAACCCGTCGAGCGCCGCAGGCGGCGCGCCGACCCTGGGCCCCCTCTTCTCGACCTCGACATCGGCCTGCTTGGCCGGCAGGCCGCGGGCCACCGCGACCAGCCGGCGCGGAGTCGCGAAGGTCGAGACCTGCTCGGACGGCAGCTCCGCCTCCCCGAGCGCAGCGCCGAGCAGGCGGCCCAGATCCTCGGCGGCGCGCCGCTGCAGGCGCGCCGGAATCTCCTCGGACAGGAGCTCGAGGAGCAGCTCCGCCATGGCTCAGGCGGCCTGTCCGGCAACCTGGCCGCGGGTGCTGAGCCAGCTCTCGCAGCAGGCCCGGGCCAGAGCCCGGACCCGGCCGATGTAGGCGGCCCGCTCGGTGACGCTGATCACGCCGCGGGCATCGAGCAGATTGAACAGATGGCTCGCCTTCAGGCATTGATCGTAGGCCGGCAGCGACAGTGGCGGGCTGCCGCCGAGCAGACTCTGGCACTCGGCTTCGGCATCGGCGAAATGACGGAACAGCCGCTCGGTGTCGGCGGCCTCGAAATTGAACGCCGAATACTCGCGCTCGGCCTGCAGAAAAATGTCGCCGTAGCTGAGGCCGCGGCCGTTGAAGTCGAGCTCGAACACGTTTTCGGCGCCCTGGACGTACATCGCCAGGCGCTCGAGACCGTAGGTCAGCTCGCCGGAAACCGGTTGACAGTCGAAGCCGCCGACCTGCTGGAAATAGGTGAACTGGGTGATCTCCATGCCGTCGCACCAGACCTCCCAGCCAAGTCCCCAGGCGCCGAGGGTCGGGCTCTCCCAGTCGTCCTCGACGAAGCGGATGTCATGGGCCAGCGGATCGATACCGACCGCCCGCAGACTACCGAGATAGAGGTCCTGGAGATCGTCGGGTGAGGGCTTCAGGATCACCTGGAACTGGTAATAGTGCTGCAGGCGGTTCGGGTTCTCCCCGTAGCGGCCGTCGGTCGGCCGTCGGGTCGGCTGCACATAGGCCGCCCGCCAGGGCTCGGGGCCGAGCGCTCGAAGCGTAGTCGCCGGATGGAAGGTGCCGGCGCCGACCTCCATGTCATAGGGCTGCAACAGGGCGCAGCCTTGCGCGACCCAGAATTGCTGCAGGGCCAGAATCAGGTCTTGAAAGCTCGATGGTTGATTGCGGCTCACGGGCTTGGATGGTGAGGAGGAACGGCGGCTCCGGAAAATACCGAGCAGCCTGCCCCCGGTCAAGAAAACGCGGCGCCTGGGCGTGCCGACCGGAGTCCCAGTCGCGCTCTCGCGATGGTTGCGCAAGCCTCGCGGCGATTCGGCCTGCTCAGGCGCGGGCCTGCCCGCAGTGGCAGCCTTCGCGCGGGTCGACGTAGGCGCCGCAGCGCGGGCATTCGACGAGGTCGATCGTGCGTCCGGGCGCCGTCTTGGGAGCGCTCGCCGGCCGGCGGTGGACGGCATTCGCCTGCTGGCGCTCGTTCGCCAGCCGGCCGACGTAGGCGAAGGCCTTCCAGACCGCGATCACGATCAGGATCGTGAACACGAGCTTGCCAAGCGACAGACCAAACATGCGCGTCCTTCCTGCCTCTAGCATCGCCGCGAATGCGCCGGATGTCGACCAGCAAAGCTTGCCTGGCCGACCGGCGCGACGCCGGCGGCGAGCTTTACAGCCGATCCAGGTTCGGCCAAGCTCGCCGATCCAGAGAAAAGAGGCCGGCCGGGCCCGATGGATCCGCTGATCTTCGCCCTGGTGCTCGGGGCGGCGCTGTTGCACGCGAGCTGGAACGCGCTGGTCAAGACTGGCGGCGATCCGTTCGTGCGGCTCGCGGTCGTCAATCTGGTGACCGGCCTTTGCGCGCTGCCGTTGCTGTTCGTGGTTGCGGCTCCGGCCACCGCCAGCTGGCAGTGCCTGTTCGCCTCGATCGTGATCCACCACGGCTATTATCTGACGCTGGCATACGGCTATCGGCACGGCGACCTGTCGCACGTCTACCCGATCGCCCGCGGCGTCACGCCGCCGCTCGTGGCGCTGGTCGCCTGGGCGTTTGCCGGCGAGAGCCCGGGCGCGCTCGGCCTGCTGGCCATCCTCGTGATCTCGGGCGGCATTCTGAGCCTTGCCTTCACCGGGGACGGGCGGACAACCTCGTTCAAGCCGCTTTGCTTCGCGCTCGCGACCGGGCTGACGATTGCCGGCTACACGCTCGCGGACGGCCTGGGCGGCCGGCGCGCCGGCGACGTGCTTGGCTACATCGCCTGGCTGTTCACGATCGATGCCCTGCCGTTCACGGTTCTGGTGGCCTACCGCTATCGAGCGCGCCTCGGGGATGCGCTCGCCCGCGCCTGGCGACCCGCGGCGGCCGGCGGCGTGCTCGCCGCGGTGGCCTACGGGCTGGTCATCTGGGCGATGACCCTGGCGCCGATGGCGCAGGTCTCGGCGTTGCGCGAGACCAGCGTGATCATGGCCGCGCTGATCGGCAGCCGGCTGTTGCGCGAGCCGTTCGGCACGCGGCGGATCCTGGCTGCGAGCGTGGTCGCGCTGGGCGTCGTGCTGCTCCAGGTCGGCCACGCGGCCTGATCATGGCTGATCTGGTGGCTCGACCGCCAGGACGCGCGCGTCTGGGCTCGGCCGGCCTGACCGCAGCCCTGCCAACGATCCCCAGGAAATGAGCCGGCCGTTCGGCCATTGGCTGCTGCTGTTCGTGCTGGTCGCGATGTGGGGCAGCGCCTTCATGATGACCGGAATCGCGGTCCGCGGCTTCGCGCCGGTGACGCTGGTCACGATCCGGCTGACGCTCGCGGCGCTGCTGCTGGCCGGCCTGGCCCTGGCGGGCGGCCGGAGATTTCCCGGAAGCCCCCGTTTCTGGCTGTTCAGCGTCGCGATCTCGCTGGCCGGCAATTGCGTGCCATTCTGCCTGATCAGCTTCGGTCAGCAGCGAGTCGACAGCAGCCTTGCCGGCATCCTGATGGGCATCATGCCGCTCACGACCATGGTGCTTGCCCACTTCTTCGTCCATGGCGAGCGCCTCAACCTGGCCAAGGCGAGCGGCTTTCTGATCGGCTTCGCGGGACTCCTGCTGCTGATCGGGCCGCAGGCGCTGCTCGAAGTCCGCGGCGAGGGAACCGAGCTGGTCTATCAGCTGGCGATCCTGGCCGGCGCCGTCTGCTACGCGATCAACGTCATTCTCGCGCGCCACCGGCCGGCCGCCGACCCCCTGGTCGCCGCTGCGGGCGTGATGCTCGCCGGAAGCTTCCTGATGCTGCCGTTCGGCGGGCCGGCAGCACCCGCGGCGCTGGCGAGCGCATCGGCTGCGCCGTTTGCGGCGCTGATCGCACTGACCCTGATCGCGACCGCGCTCGCGACCGTCGTTTTCCTGAAGCTCGTGACGGTCGCGGGCCCGAGCTTCACCTCCTTCATCAACTATCTGATCCCGGTCTGGGCGCTCCTGATGGGCGTGGTCTTCATGGGCGAGCGCCCAAAGCCTGCGGTCTTGCTCGCGCTCGCGCTGATTCTGGGCGGCATCGGGCTGAGCGAGCGCGGGCATCGCCGCGCGCTCCGGACCGCGGCCCGCCAGGGCGCCTGAGAAGGAAAAGGGCTGCCAGCAGCCGATCGCCGGCGCTCAGGTGACCGCGCGCCGGCGGCGCGCCAGAAGCCATACGCAACGAGGTTGCCGATCGCTTCGGCTACGACCTCAGCCGAAGCGTCGCCGCCATCCGTCCGACCTACGGCTTCGACGAGACCTGCGAGGGCACTGTCCCGGAGGCACTGATCTCGGCGCTCGAGGCGAGCGGCTATGAGGTTGCGGTCCGGAACGCGATCTCGCTGAGCGGCCACGCCGACGCGCTCGCCTGCATCGCCGAAGCGATGTTCGGCTTGCCCGAGACGATCACGCGGGCGGCGCGGTAACGACGGCGTCGACGAGCGACTGTGAGTATCGTCTGCTGAACTGCGGCTAGAGTTCGAGCAACAGGCCGTCCTCGGCAGTCTCCCAGTCGATGCCGTCCAGTTGCTCGAGCATT
>DATAOG010000227.1:0-6783 GCA_036265855.1 Geminicoccaceae bacterium
GGCACCGCCCGAGCTCTGGCTGCCGAAGCCGCCGGCCGGCGCCCTGGCCCGCGCCATCGCGCGGAGCGCCATGAACGTGGCGCCGATCGTGATCAGCGCGAAACCCAGGCGACCGCTGAACAGGAGACCGGTACTGGCGAGCGCGCTGAACGCGGCGATGAACGCGCGCATGCCCTGGGCCAGCAGCGCCGGGCTCACCTGGACGAAGCTGCGGGCGGCGAGCAGGGTCATGACCAGCAGCAGTACCCCGAGCAGGAGGTACAGGGCCATCGCGCGCGCCGCTAGCGGAGCTGGCTGGCCAGCAGTCGGACCTCGGGGCTGGAGCGCTCGGACAGGTCGGCCAGCGCCCGCGGCCCGCCGGCGGCGTAGGCGGCGACCGCGCCGAGCAGGTCGCGGAGCTGCCTGGGGCTGCCGGCATCGAACCGGCAGTGCGCGCCGTTGGTCAGCCGTGCGATCTGCCGGAACGCCCGCTCGGCGTCCGCATTGACGCCCTCCTGGAACAGGAACGCGCGCACCCCGAGCAGGCCGAGCCGGCCCGCGATCTGCCCGACCTGATCGAGATTTTCCTCGAAGCAGTCGCCGACGAACACCAGCGCGGCGACCCGCTTCTTCTCGGTCTCGCGGACCGCATGGCGCAGCACCCGGCCGAGCTGGGTCTCGCCGGCCAGGCAGAACACGCCGGCCATCAGCCGCACCAGGTCGGAGGGGCTGTCGACCCAGCGGCTCGCCCGGCATTCATCGAACCCGCGGTAGTAGACGAGCTGGACGTCGAGGCCGCCGAGCGCCGCGGTCTCGAGGAACATCTGGCCCTGGACCTGGCAGGCGCGGTCCCACGTCGGCTCGCGCGACGCGGTCGCGTCCAGCGCGAAGATCAGGCGGCCGCGACCCCGGCCCGGCTGCGGCGGCGGCGTCTTCGCGACCTCCTTCAGGAAGGCCGCGACCGGATCGGCATCGTCCCGCGGAGTCGGCAGATCGCTCTTGCTCATGGTCGTAATGTTGGCATGCGCCGGCTCGGATCCCAGACGGCTCGGAGAATAGCACGAACGCGCCGGTCGCCGGGCCTCAGTCGGCCCGGAGGCGCAGCCGGGCGCCGCGCCGCTCCGGCCGAGGCCCGGGCCGCGGGGCCGCGGGCCCGGCGAGCACGCTCGCAAGGCCGAGCGCGAGGATGCCGAAAAGGATCACGGCCTGGGTGACGAGCGCGGTCGCGACTGTCGCGGGCCGGGGCAGGCCGGCGAGCGCGAGCGCCGCCACCCAGGCCGCCTGCGGCGGGCCCAGCCCGGCGATCACCGGCACCGGCAGCGCGAATGCGAGGTTGCTGGCGGCGGTCGCGAGCGTGGTCGCGACCGGGCTGATGTCGCCGATCACCGCCGAGGCCGCGAGCCAGCCGAGCGCCGCGTGGGCGAGCCAGCTTGCGAGCGTCAGGATCAGCGCCAGGGCGCGCGCGGCCGGCGCGTGCAGCATCGTGGCACCCCACAGCAGTCGGAGCGCCACCGGCTCGAGCCGTGGGCTGCGGGCGGCCGCCCGGACGAGCGGGGCGACCGCCGAGATCAGCACCAAGGGTGCCGCGAGCAGCAGCAGACCGGCGGCGAGCAGCGCCCGAGCCGACCAGCCGAGCGCGCCTTCGGGCAGAAGCGCTGAGGCGGCCAGGCAGAGCAGCGCGCCGAGGGTGCTAAGATCGAGGCAGCGGACGAGGATCAGGATCCCGGCCGAGCGCATGTACTCGACCGCGAAGGCGCGCCGCATCATCAGCGGGAAGCTCAGCTCGCCGAGCTTGAATGGCAAAAGGAAATTGTAGACCACGAGCCGGACCGCGACCCAGACCATGGCCGCCGACGGCAGACCCGGCCGGCCGGTGAGCGCGAGCTCGAACCGCCAGGCGCGCAGCCACTGGATCAACGGCAGCAGCAGGCAGGCGAGCCCGAGCCGCCAGGGCGAGGCCTCGGCCAGGACCGCGAGCAGCGCCGCCCGATTGACTCCGGCCAGCAGCGCCCAGAGCACCGCGCCGCTGACCGCCGCGGCGAGCGCCGTCGAGATCAGCCGGCGAGCCAGGAGCGGCTCAGTCAACCGTGGTCCTCTCCCGGATCAGCGCGTCCGGGGCGGCGCCCGGCGCGCGGGCATTGATCAGCTCGGCGAGGATGCCGAAGAACAGCACCTGCAGCCCGATGATCACCGCGAGCACGCCGAACAGGAGCAGGGGTCGGGTGCCGATGTCGACGCCGGTGACGAGCTTGAGGCCGGTCAGATAGCAGAGCACGCCAAGCCCGACGAGCAGCAGCAGCGTGCCGGCGCCGCCGAACAGATGGCCCGGGCTGCGGGCGTAGCGGGTGATCGCGAGCACCGTCAACAGGTCCATGAAGCCGTGCAGAAACCGGCCGAGCCCGAACTTGCTGCGGCCGAAGCGGCGCGGATGATGCCGGACGACCAGCTCGCCGATGCGAAAGCCGAGCGAGCTCGCGAGCACCGGGACGAACCGGTGCAGCTCGCCGTACAGCTCGACCGAATCGAAGATTTCGCGGCGGTAGGCCTTGAAGCCGGAGTTGAAGTCGTGCAGACGCACGCCGCTGAGGCGGGCGGTCGCGAGGTTGAACAGCCGCGACGGCAGCGTCTTGCTCAAGGGATCATGGCGGGGCTTCTTCCAGCCCGAGACGAGGTCGCAGCCGGCGGCGAGCGCCTCGACGAAGCGTGGCAGCTCGGCAGGGTCATCCTGCAGATCGGCGTCCATGGTGACGATGGTCCGGCCGGTTGCCAACGCGATCCCGACGTTGAGCGCGGTCGCCTTGCCGAAGTTGCGCCGGAGCCGCACGCCGATCACCGGCCGATGGCTGGCGGCGAGCCTCTGGATGACCGGCCACGAGCCGTCCCGGCTGCCGTCGTCGACCAGGATCACCTGCCTGAGATCGAGCGCGCTTTCGGACGCGACCGCCAGGATCTGCTCGACCAGGATCGGCAGCGACGGCTCCTCGTCGTAGACGGGGACGACGATGCTGAGGTCGCCCGGCTCCTGCGCCTCGCCTGCGGGCGCGGGCTGCATCAGCGACACTCGCCAACACCCGGGTCGAGCAGCTCGTAGCCGAGCGCATAGCGCCGGCTCGCCGAGCCCGGCATCGCCGCCTCGACGCGCCCGACCGGCCGGGGGGCGGCCGCAGGCAGGCCGAGGCCCGTCTCGAGAGCGCGCACGCTTGCCGGTCGGGACCCGGCGTTCCGGTCGTCCTCCGGCCACAGCAGAAGGCATTGGCCATCGCCGGTCGGCGGCGGCCAGGTCCCCGCCGGGAATGCGGGATCGATCACGCGGCTGTCGGGGAACAGGACCCGGAAGTTGCCGCCGATGTGGACGTCGTCTGCGACGATCGTGCCGCGCGCGAAGCCCGCCTTGCGCAACTGGTCCGCGAGCGCTTCGAACGGGACGAGGTCGCGACAGCGGCCGCAGTGGTCGGCGCCCAGGGCATAGTGCGCGACCCGGCCGCCGAGCGCGAGCGCGAAGGTGAGCCCGAGCAGGACGAGGAAACCGCGTAGCGCCCGCGGCGTCGGCCGCCCGCGCTCGACCAGCGCGAACAGCAGGATCGGCAGGATCATCAGCGCCGGGTGCAGCCAGTGCTCGGTGAACGCGACCGCGCGCAGCGTCGGGATCAAGAGCCAGTGCAGCACGAGGACGACCGCGATCAGGGTCGCGAGGAAGCCGGGCGTCACGGCCGCGCCCGGCTTCGGGCGAGCCGCCGCACGGGCGCGCCAGAGCGCGCTGCCGAAGCTCAGAAGGAACAGCGCGCCGAACGGCAGCGGGTAGGCAAGGCTCGCCCGCGCGAGCTCGGCCGTCCCTCTGCCGAGCGTGGCCCAGAAGCCCTGCCCCGGCCCGGAGCCGAGCACCGCGGTTGCCGCTCCCCCGACGCCCTGTTGCTGACCGAGCGCCCAGAGTGCGGCCGGCGTCACGACCAGCGCCATCGCCGCGAGCGCGAGCAGCAGCCTGAGATCGAGCACGAGCGGCCGCAAGCGCCGGTGCAGCAGACAGGTGAGCGGCAGGCCGAGCGCCAGCATCACGAAATTCCATTTGGCCAGCATGCCGAGCCCGAAGCAGGCGCCCAACGCCGCGTAGGCCGTCGCGCTCGGGCGCTCGACCAGCCTTGCGAAGGCGTAGAAGCTCGCGGCGACCATGGCCGCGAGCGCGGTCGTATGGGTGAGGTCGTGGTGGGCGTAGTAGCCGAACATGTAGATCGCGGAGTAGCTCAGCACCGCGAGCCCGGCGAGACGCGGGTCGGCGATCCAGCGCCGCGCGATGCCATAGAGGCAAAGGAAGGTCAGGCCGAGCAAGAAATAGCGGAGCAGGCTCAGCGCCAAAAGGTTCGGCCCGAGTGCCGCGATCAGCGGCAGCAGCAGCCAGGTGTAGAGCGGCGGCTGGCGGAGCTGGTAGCCCCAGGCGAAGCGCTGGGCGAGCAGCGCCTGCTCGGCGTCGTCGACGCCGAGCGTCGGGCTGGTCAGCAGCCGGAGTGCCAGGTGGACCGCGAGCCAGCCGAGGATCAGCAGGCCGACCGCGGTCTCCGAGCCAAGCCACGCGAGCGCCGGCCGCGGCGCGGCGGCCGGCGCGCCCGGGACCAGCTCAGTAAGTCGCGCGGCCACCCGAGAGATCGAACACGGCGCCGGTCGTGAACGAGTTCTCGGCCGAGACCAGCCAGGCGACCATGGCCGCGACCTCCTCGACCTTGACGAAGCGGCCGCGCGGGATCTTGGACAGCATGAAGTCGACGAATTCCTTGGTGATCTGGTCGAAGATCCGGGTGCGGGCGGCCGCCGGCGTGATGCAGTTGACCGCGATGTCCTGCGTCGCGAGCTCCTTGCCGAGCGCCTTGGTCAGCGCGATCACGCCGGCCTTGGCGGCGGCGTAGGCGCTGGCCGAGGGATTGCCCTCCTTGCCGGCGATCGAGGCGACGTTGACGATCCGGCCGTAGTCCTGCGCGATCATCAGCGGCACGACCGCGCGGCAGCAGTAGAAGACGGCGTTGAGGTCGATCTCGACTACCTGGCGCCAGGCGTCGACCGGGTACTCCCAGAGCATGTGATTGGGGCCGGCGACGCCGGCGTTGTTGACCAGGATGTCGATGCCGCCCAAGGCCTTGACGGTCGCCCGCGTCGCGGCTTCGACCGCGGCGACCTCGGTCACGTCGACCGCGACGCTCTCGACCCGGCCCTGGCTCGCGAGCTCGCCGCGGGTCACCTCGGCCAGGCTCCGGTCGCGATCCCAGATCGAGACCGCCGCGCCGGACGCCAGCAGCCGCTCGACGATCGCGCGGCCGATCCCCTGCGCGCCGCCGGTCACGACCGCGCGCCTGCCGTCGAGGTCGATCCGGTTCACGGGCTGCCCCTCCCTCGCTCGCGGTTTTGCGATATCATAGGCCACACGGCAGCGAAAGCGACCCTCTCGGCGGCGCCGACCATTGCCGGCTTGACGAAGCGGCGGCGTGCCGGGCGGAGCGCCGGCCAGGCATGGCCGCTGCAGGCGCAGCGCGACTGGGCAAGGACGGCCGGCGGCGCTACATAGGGAGATCAGGCGCGAGCCGCTCCGCGCCGGCGGACCCCAGGCTGCTGCGGTTCCGGCGAGCTCGTACCAGACGCAGCGGAAAGGCCGGACGCCCATGACGGTTCTCACGACGTTGCTGGTGATCGCGATGTTCGCGACGCTCGGCGTGCTGATCGTCGGGCTCGCGGGCTTCCTTCACGGCGGCGAGTTCAATCGGAAGTACGGCAACAAGCTGATGCAGGCGCGCGTCGCCTTGCAGGCGGTGGCCGTGCTCCTGCTGCTGATCGTGCTGCTGAGCGCGAGGTGACGGTCGCCGCGCGGTCCAAAGGCCCGGCGCCATGGTGACGCTGACCCGGATCTATACCAGGGGCGGCGATCGCGGCCAGACCTCGCTCGGCGACGGCCGGCGGGTCGCCAAGCACGATCTGCGGGTCGCGGCCTACGGCACGGTCGACGAGGCGAACGCCGCGATCGGGCTCGCCCGCCTGCACGCCGATCAGGCGGCCGATGCGATGCTCGCGCGCATCCAGCACGATCTGTTCGATCTCGGCGCCGACCTCTGCCGGCCGGGCGACGACCCGGCCGAGCCGGGCGTGCTGCGGCTCCAGGCGGGCCAGGTCCAGCGCCTGGAGGACGAGATCGACGGCCTCAACGTCGCGCTCAAGCCGCTCGACTCGTTCGTGCTGCCGGGCGGCAGGCCGGCCGCGGCGTTCCTGCATCTCGCGCGCACCGTGACCCGGCGGGCCGAGCGTCTGACGACCGAGCTCGCGGGGCGCGAGCCGGTCAACCCGATCGCGATCCAATATCTGAACCGCCTATCGGACCATCTGTTCGTGCTCGCCCGCTATCTCAACGACCAGGGCGCGGCCGACGTCCTCTGGGTGCCCGGCGCCAATCGCTAGGCTTGGCGGCGCCGCCCGCCCCCGCGTCCGGCGAGCGGGCCGATCGAGGAGCAGGGGATCCAGGGTGCTACTTAGGACGAGACGCGCCAGCCGGCGTCTTCGGTGGCCGGCTCGCGGATCGCCGCGTGCACCTGATTGCGACCCTGGCGCTTGGCCTGGTACAGCGCCTCGTCGGCACGCCAGATCAGATCGCCGAACGCCTCGCGCGGATCGAACTTGGCGCAGCCGATCGACAGCGTGATCGCACCGAGCTGCTGGCGGTTCGCTTTCAGCCGGATCCGATTGCCGGCATGGTCTTGCGGACCTGCTCGGCGAGCAGGCGGGCGCCCTCGAGCTCGGTCTGCGGCAGGATCACCGCGAACTCCTCGCCGCCGT
>DATAOG010000228.1:0-10685 GCA_036265855.1 Geminicoccaceae bacterium
CATCAGCACGCCCGCAAGCCGCGAGCGGTCGATCTCGGGTAGGGTCGTGGCGAGCGTCGCGAACAGCCGGGTGCCGCCCTTGCCATCGCCCGAGCTGGTCGCTTCGACGACCTCGAGGCCGCCGACCTGCTTCAGCTCGGAGCGCAGCTTCGCCAGTGCCTGCTCGAGCTGCTGCGGGCGCTCGCCGACCGTCTGCGAAGGCGACCGGTCGACCAGCAGCAACGCCACATCATCGAGCGGCTGGCGCTGCTCGCGGACCACGACCGGATTGGCGAGCGCCAGCAGGCCCAGCGCCAGCATCGCGCCGCGCCAGAGCGCGCCCCGCGCCCGCCGCCACAGGCCGAGCCCGGCGACGAGCGCGATCGCGAGTGCCAGCGCGCCCAGCACCGGCCAGGGCAGGAGCGGGGCGAAACTGAGCGAGGTGCCGCCGATCATTGCCCGAGGCGCTCCAGCAGCGCCGGGATGTGCACCTGGTCGGTCTTGTAGTTGCCGGTCAGCGCGTACATCACGAGGTTGACGCCGAAGCGGCGGGCCAGCTCGCGCTGCCGCTCGCCGCCCGGCACGACCGGGTACATGGCCATGCCGTATTCGTCGGTCGCCCAGGCGCCCGCCCAGCCGTTGCCGCCGATGATGACCGACGAGACGCCGTCGTTGACTCCCGCCTCGGCGTGGTCGACCCAGACCGTGCCCCCGGCCCAGCGGCCGGGAAAGTCCTGCAGCAGGTAGAACGAGCGCGTCAGCGGGTGATCCTCCGGCACCGGCTCGAGCGGCGGCAGATTGAGCCCGGTCAGCAGCTCCCGCAGGCGCCGCTCGCCAGGGCCGGGACCCGACTGATCGGGGATCATGGTCGCCGCATCGCCGGTGTCGAACAGGATCATGCCGCCCTGGCGCAGATAGGCATCCAGCCGATCGCGCACGCCCGGGCGGAGGTCCGGATGGTCGCTCGGAATCGGCCAGTAGAGCAGCGGGAAGAGGTTGAGATCGTCGACCGCAAGGTCGACCGCGATCGGGTCGCCCGCCTCGACCGCGGTCCGCCGGTTGAGGATCAGGGTCAGGCCCTCGAGGCCGGCTTGGCTCAGCGAATCGACCTCGGCGATTCCGGTCACGACGTAGGCGAGCCGGGTCTCCGTGATCGCGGAGAGCACCGCCTCGTCGTGGTCGGCCGCCCATGCCGGCCGATCGCCGGGCAAGAGAGGCAGGATCGCGAGCACCGCGATCAGCCCGGCGGCGGCACGCGCCGGCCGGATCAGCAGCCCGCGCAGCTGCAGCCCGATCACGGTGTCGGCCAGCGCCAGCAGCAGCGCCGCGAGCAGGAGCCAGGGCATCAGATTGATCTCGGTCGAGGCGCCGGCGAACGGCTGGGCCTGGACCGGCAGATCGGCCGGCTGCAGGGCCTGCAGGTCCGGCACCGCCGAGGCAAGGTTGAGAACCCGCCGGGCGGCATCGGGAGCGGCGCCGACCCGGCCATACAGCCCCGCCGGATGCCGGGCGCTCGCAATCGTGGTCGCAAGCTCCGCCGCGGGCACCGGCTCGCTCGCCGGCCCGGGCGCGACCAGGTGGCCCTGGGCATCGAGCACCTCGAGCGGCGCCAGCAGGCCGCGCGGGGTGCCCCCGGCGCCCTGGGCGAGTGCCGCCACCCGGCGCAGGATGTCGACAAAGGCCCCCGACAGCGGCAGCGACGACCAGGCGGTATTCGCCGTGGTATGGATCAGGACCAGCCACCCCTTGCCGCGTTGCGCCCCGGTGATCAGCGGCGTGCCGTCGGCAAGCCGTGCCCAGCTGTGGCCGGCGAGCTCGGGTCCGGGCTGCGCGAGGACCTGGCGCTGCACGACGACGTCGTTCTTGGGCACCGCGAGACCGGCCAGCGGGCCGCCGTCGTCGAAGCTCGCGAGCGGCAGCGGACGCGCCCAGGACAGCGCGCCGCCAAGCGAACGATCGCCGCGGCGCAGCTTGACCGGGACCAGCTCGTCGTCGGCGTTGGCCAGCCGCGGCCCCGCAAAACGGAGCAGCACGCCTCCGGCCTCGACCCAGCTCGCCAGCTGGGTGCGCGCCTCGGGCCCGATCTGGGCGCTGTCGGTGAGCACGATTGCCGGCACGCCTGCTGCCAGCAGCTCAGGCAACGTACCGCGCCGCAACTCGGCGTGCGGCCCCAGGGCCTTTTCGACGTAATAGAGCTCCGACAGCAATGGTTGCGCCGCCTGCGCCGCCGGCTCGCCGACCAGGCCCACCAGCCGCTGGCGCCAGCGCTCGTCGAGCAGGACGACGCCGCCGATGCCTGCGCTCGGCTCGAGCTCGAACCGGGCGATCTGATTGCGGAGCTCGATCGGCAGCTCGATCCGGACGTCGGCGTGCGCCGCCCCGGCCTCGAACTTCAAATTCTGACGGGCCAGGATCTCGCCGGTCGGGCCGACCGCGCGCAGGATCAAGCTTTGCGCCCCGCCCGGGCTCGGACGTCGGGCGCTGACCACGAGGGGCTCCCGGCTCGGGTCAGGGGGCAGCAGCAAGACTGCCCGTTGCTCGATCGGATCGGCGTAGATCCGCAGCGGGCCGAGCTGGCGCAGCTGGTCCGCGAACCGGACCGCAGCATCGCGCGCGGGCCGGTCGCCCGCGACCCCATCGCACAGCCAGATCAGCTCGGCGCCATTCAGCGGCTCGCGCTTGAGCTGCTCGAGCGCGGCGGCGCGGTCGACCGGCCATGGCTTGGGCTGCCAGCTCGCGACCGTGCGCACCGCGTCGGCCGCGCTCAGACGCTGCAGCTTGGGCTTGGCCGGATCGGCAGCGGTGCCGAGCAGCACGACCTCGCGGTTCTGGCGCTGGGCCCGATCGGCGAAGCGTTGAAGCATGTCGGTCCGCCTCGCCCAGCCCGGCGCCGCCGCCCAGCCGTCGTCGACGACGAGCACCAACGGGCCCTTACCGGCCAGCTCCGGCTCCGGATTGAGCACCGGTCCAGCGAGCGCCAGGATCACGAGGCTCGCGAGCACCAGGCGCATGATCAGCAGCCAGAGCGGCGTGCGCGCCGTGGTCTCCTCCTCGGGCTGTAGCCCGAGCAAAAATCGGATCGCCGGGAACCGGATCTGCTTCGGCGCCGGCGGGATGATCCGCAGCAGCCACCAGAGCGCCGGCAGGCTGACGAACGCCATCAGCAGCCAGGGATTTGCCAGGCCGAGCACCCCGAGATCGAGCATCCTTCAGCCCTGCGCCTTGGTCGAGAGCGCTGTGTACAGCGCGAGCAGCGGCGGCTCGGGTGGCTGGTCGCAGACGTGGCCGGCAAAGGTCCAGCCGAACGACCGGGCGAGGTCGCGCAGGCCATCGCGATGCGCAGCGAGGCGCCCGCGATAGCGCTGGCGTACGCCGTCGACGTTGCCGATCAGGGCGATGCCGTCCTGCTCCAGGCCCTCGAAGCGCACCCGGCCGGCAAACGGCAGCTCCGGCTCGGCCGGATCGAGCACCTGCAACAGATGGCCGCGCACGCCCATCGCGACGAAGCCGCGCAGCCGATCGCGCAGCTGCTCCAGAGGCGTGAAGAAATCGCTGATCAGGACCATGCGGGCGAACCGCGGCAGCGGCTGGACCGGGGCCAGGCTGGGCTCAGCGGTCGTCCGCGACAGCAGATCCTCGCACAAGGCCGCCATGCCGACCCGGCCGCCGGTCGGGCGGCGGCGCCGGCCGAGCAGCGCGATCCGCTCGCCGGCCCGGGTCAACAGCGACCCCAGCGCCAGCAGCAGGAGCAGCGCCCGGTCAGCCTTGGTCGGCCAGCTCGGCGCCGATGTGTAGGCCATCGAGGCCGAGCCGTCGGCCCAGAGCCAGACGCTCTCGGCCGCCTCCCACTCCTGGTCGCGCAGGAACAGTTGGCTGGTCCGGGCCGACTGGCGCCAGTCGATCCGGGCCGTGGAATCGCCCGGGCTGTAGGGCCGGAACTGCCAGAAGGTCTCGCCGACCCCGACCCGCCGGCGACCGTGCACACCCTGGGCCACGGTCGCGGCGACCCGCTCGGCCGCGACCAGGAGCGGCGGCAGCCGGTCCGCCAGCCGCTCGGCATGCTGACGCAGCCCGGTCAGGCTGGCGGGCGAACTCGCGGGCGTCGCCATCAGCCGGCGATCACCCCGCACAGGCGCTCGATCACCTGGTCCAGAGTGACGCCCTCGGCGCGGGCCGTGAAGGTCAGCGCCATCCGGTGGCGGAGCACCGGCGGCGCCAGCGCGACCACGTCCTCGACCGAGGGCGCCAGCCGACCCTGGAGCAGGGCGCGCACGCGCACCGCCAGCATCAGGGCCTGGCTCGCCCGGGGACCCGGTCCCCAGCCGATCAGGTCGCCGAGCTCGCCGGCCTCGCCGGGCCCGGGCCGGCCGGCGCGCACGAGCTGCAGGATCGCGTCAACCACCCGGTCACCGACCGGAATCCGGCGCACCAGCGCCTGAGCGGCGATCAGCTCGTCCGCGGTCATGACCGGCCGGGCCGGCTGGATGCCGGCGCCGGTGGTCTCGATCATCATGCGCCGCTCGGCCGCGCGATCGGGATAGTCGACGTTGACCTGCAACAGGAACCGGTCGAGCTGGGCCTCGGGCAGCGGATAGGTGCCCTCCTGCTCGATCGGGTTCTGGGTGGCGAGCACGTGAAACGGCTCGGGCACCTCGTGGTCGTGGCCGGCCACGGTGACCCGCCGCTCCTGCATCGCCTGGAGCAGCGCTGCCTGGGTCCGCGGGCTCGCGCGGTTGATCTCGTCGGCCATCAGCAGCTGGCAGAACACCGGCCCCCGGATGAACCGGAAGCTGCGTCGGCCGCCCTCAGTTTCCTCCAGCACCTCCGAGCCCAGAATGTCCGCGGGCATCAGATCGGGGGTGAACTGGACGCGCTTCTGGCTCAGCCCGAGGATCACGCCCAGCGTCTCGACGAGCCGCGTCTTGGCGAGCCCGGGGACGCCGACCAGGAGCACATGACCGCCCGCGAGCAGCGTGATAAGAGATTCCTCGATGACCCGTTCCTGGCCGAAGATCGCGCGGCCGATCTCGGCCCGAACCCGGCTGAAGCGCTCGATCGTCGCCTCGACCTGATCGAGGATCGCCGCGTCCTGCTGATCGTTCATGCGCCGATCCTCGAACCACCTGTCGCGCCGCCGGTCCCACCGCCCGGGGCGCGCCGACACACCGCCGTGAGCTGAAGAGTATGGGTATTGACTCCCGGTCCGATCAACCCCCAGGCACGGTCGCCACGCAGAGATTATCTCCGACCCGACCCGGCGCCGCAACCGGACGCGCGTTCGGGCTCAGGATCGCGCGCGACGGCCGCTGGTGGCACGAGGGCAGGCCGATCGAGCGGCTGGCCCTGGTCAAGCTGTTCGCCTCGGTGCTCAGGCGCGCCCCGGACGGCAGCTACTGGCTCGTGACGCCGGTCGAGCGCGGCCGGATCGAGGTCGAGGACGCGCCGTTCGTCGCGGTCGAGCTTGCGGTCGACGGCGCGGCCGCGCTGCAGCAGATCCGCCTGCGCACCAATCTCGACGAGTGGGTGACGCTTGGGCCCGACCACCCGCTCCGGCTGCGCCGATCGGCAGCGCAGGGCGGCGATGTCGCGCTCGTGCCCTACGTCGAGCTGCGCGCGGGCCTCGAGGCGCGCCTCGCCCGGACGGTCTACTACCAGCTGGTCGAGCTCGGCGAGGAGCGGCGACTGGAGGGTCGGGACCGCTTCGGGATCTGGAGCGGCGGTTGCTTCTTCCCCCTCGACGAGACCGGCTGAGACGGGGGAGGCGCGCCGATGGTGACCCGCGAGGAGCTTCGCCGGCGCCTCGCCCGGCCGCCGGGACGCAGCCGGCGCGTGCTGGGCCTCGACGAAGGCTGGCTGCACGGCGACGACCCTGCGCGCGACGCGCTCACGGCCGCGATCACGGAGCGCACGCCGGCTGCGGTCCTGGTCGGCCTGGTCGAGCGCCCCGACGGTCCGGCCATCCTGCTCACCCAGCGCACCGAGCACCTGCGCGACCATGCCGGCCAGATCAGCTTTCCGGGCGGGCGGATCGAGCCCGGCGACGCGTCGCCCGCGGCGGCGGCGCTGCGCGAGGCGGAGGAGGAGATCGGCCTCGATCCGGCGAAGGTCGATGTCCTGGGCGAGCTCGCGCCTTACGATACGGTGACCGGCTTCCGGATCCACCCGGTGGTCGGCTGGATCGCGCCGCCGCTGGCGCTGCGGCTCGACCGCTCCGAGGTCGCCGACGCGTTCGAGGTGCCGCTCCAGTTCGTTGCCGATCCGGCCAACCAGCGCCGGCACAGCTACCGCCGTGGCGCGCTGACCCGGGGCTACTATGTCCTGCCTTACCCGGGCCGCTTCATCTGGGGAGCGACCGCCGGCATCCTGGTCAATTTCTCGAGCCTGCTCGGAGCCTGAGCGCATGGTGCGCGTTCTGCTCGAATATCTGCTGCCGCTGCTGCTGCCGTTCCTGATCTGGCTCGCGTACGTGGCACTCTCGCGCGGCACTGCCCCCGGCTGGATTCAGGATGCGCCCTGGCCGCAGCTGGCCGGCGCCGGCCTCGTGCTCGCGGCAATCAGCCTGATGACCTGGAGCTTCCTGTCCGGCGCGCCGCCGGAGCGGGCCTACGTTCCGCCCCATCTCGAGAATGGCCGGGTCGTGCCGGGCACCACGATCGCGCGCTGAGCCCCATGATCGAGCGGCTCCGATGACCGACGCCAGGCCGCTCGCCGGCCAGCCCTGGCTGCGCTCGGCTGCCAGCCGGAAGGTGCTGCGCGCGCTCGAGGCCCACGGCCGGCCCGCCCGCTTCGTCGGCGGCTGCGTGCGCGACGGCCTGCTCGGCCGGACGCTGCCCCGGGCCGACCTGGATCTCGCCACGCCCGAGCGGCCCGAACAGGTGATGCATCTGCTCGACGCCGCCGGCGTGAAGGCGATCCCGACCGGCCTCGACCATGGCACGGTGACCGCGGTGGTCGGCAACCAACGGTTCGAGATCACGACGCTGCGGCGCGACGTTGCGACCGACGGCCGCCACGCCGAGGTCGCCTTCACCGACGATTTCGAGGCCGATGCGGCGAGGCGCGACTTCACGATCAACGCGATGAGCTGCGATGCTCAGGGCCGGCTCTTCGACTACTTCGGCGGCGAGGCCGACCTTGCAGCCGGCCGGATCCGCTTCGTCGGTAATCCGCAGACACGGATCGCCGAGGACTATCTCCGGATTCTCCGGTTCTTCCGGTTTCTTGCCCACTATGGCCGGGAGCCCGGCGATCCCCGAGCGCTCGCGGCCTGCAAGGAGGCGGCGCCGGGGCTCACCCGACTGTCGGGCGAGCGCATCCAGACGGAGATGCTGCGGCTGCTCGCGGCGCAAGATCCGATCCCCTCGCTCCGCCTCATGGCTTCTGGCGGCGTGCTGCACCGGGTGATCCCAGGCCCGGTCGCGATCGGCCGTCTGGCGCGTCTGCTGACGCTCGCGCCCGAGGCCGACCCGCTGCTTCGCCTGGGCGCCCTGCTCCGCCCGCCGCCCGCCGATCCGGGCCTGATCAAAAGCGTCGCGCGGCGTTGGCGTCTTGCGAACCGCGATGCGGCGAGGCTCGAAGCCATTGCCGGCACCGCCCTGCCCGCGCTCGAGGCGCCCGGCCCGGAGCGCCGGCGGGAGCTTTACCGTCTCGGCCCTGCGCTCTACGCCGATCTGATCCGGCTCGTGGCCGCCGAGGTCGGAGAGAAAGCCGCGCAAGCACTCGCCGCCGCCCTTGCCCAGGCAGACCTCTGGCGCTCGCCGAAGCTGCCGCTCGATGGCGATGACCTGCTCGCCGAAGGCCTCCGGCCCGGTCCGCAGCTCGGAAAGGTGCTGGCCGCGGTCGAGACCTGGTGGCTCGAACGGGACTTCGCCCCCGATCGCGCTGCCTGCCTCGCCTACGCCAGGAGCCTGATCGCCGCGCCGACCGCCGCCGCCCGAGCGCCCCGCGACCGCCAAGCGGAGAGTTGAGCGTCCCGGGGTTGCCCGGATCGAGCGCGGCGGTCAGCGGGTCGTCAGCGGCCGCCGGCGGGTGCTAGGCTCGTTCCGATGCTACCGCACCCGTGGCTCAAGCCCTTGCATCGCCGCGTCGGGACGGCGACCGCGGTCGCGCTCTGGCTCGCCTTCGAGGCCTACTACGAACCCGGTGGGATCTGGTTCTGGGGGGTGCTCAGCGCGAGTGTCTACGCTCTCTGGGATTCCTTCCTGTCGGGCAATTACCGTAACACCTCGGAGTAAGCCTCAGGTGCGCGTATGCTGGCTGCTGAACTGGCCGACCGTGAAATCGCCGATGAAATCGAGGTGGCTGACCAGCCCGCCTGCGTCCCGCCATTCGTGGAGCAGCATGGCCGGGGGCTCGAGCACCCAGCGCGCCGGAGCGCCCCCGAGCGTCAGCTGCACTGCGTGTGCCGCTCCGGGCCCGATCTGACAAACCGTGCCGGCGAAGCGACATTGCACGGACCGGTGGACGTGGCCGCAAAGCACGCGCGCGACCTGCGGGTGCCGGCCCACCACCTCGGCCAGCGCCTCGCCGTCAGTCAGCATCATCGCGTCCATGTGGTCGATGCCAGTCCGGAACGGCGGGTGGTGCAGCGCGACCAGCGTCGGGCGCTCGGGCGCGCCGCCGAGTTCCCCGTCGAGCCAGGCGAGCTGCTCCGGACCGAGCCGGCCCGCCGCCTCGCCCGGGATCAGGCTGTCGAGCCCGATCAGGCGCAGCGGCCCGAGGTCGACCGCAAACCGGAGCGGCCCGTCGCCCGGAAACAGCCCGAGATCAGCGAAGGCCCGGCGCATCAGCTCGCGATCGTCGTGATTGCCGGGGATCGGGAAGATCGGCGCCCGCAGCCGGCCCAGCAGGCCGATGAGCTCGGCCCAGACCGGAGCGTCGCCGTCGTTGGTGAGATCGCCCGTGATCAGCACCGCGTCCGCCGGCGGCACGAGCGCGTTCAGATGAGCGATTGCCCGCTCGAGGCAGCCGGCCGTATCGACCCGCCCGAAGGCGAGCGTGCCCTTGGGCAGAAAGTGCAGATCGGAAATCTGGGCAAGCAGCACTGCTGATCTCTCTCGCTCGACGGAGAACGTTGGCGGCCGGATCATAAGCCAGCGAGGCGGCGGCCGTGAACCTGCCGATCGTTCGCGCCGGCAGCGCCGGGCTTACTCTCCGGCGACGGGTCGCGGGCAGGAGCATCGTTCGTGCCCGGCACCGGCGCGAACGGAGGAACGGCGCCCGGTCCGGGCACGGCGGCCTCAGGCCTTCGCGGCCGGCGGATGCAGCCCGAAGGCCTCAGCGAGCAGCTCGTAGGAGCGCCTGCGGGCGGCGTGGTCGAAGATCGCGGTCGTGATCATGAGCTCGTGAGCGCCGGTCGCCTCGACGAACGCGATCAGCCGGTCCCGGACCGTTGCCGGGCTCCCGACGAACAGCCGCGCCCGATTGGCGCGCCTGGCCGCCTCCTCGGCCGGCGAGTAGGAATGGGCGAGCGCCTCCTCGGGGCTGACCAGCGGCCGGTACTCGCCGCGCGCCCGGCGCACGTAGCTGAAGTCGAGCGTCGAGGCCAGCCGCTCGGCCAGGGTGTCGGTCTCGGCGCACACCGCCGCGGTCGCCAGGATCGCGTGCGGCCGCTCGAGCCAGATCGACGGCCGGAAGTTCTCCAGATAGCGCCCGATCGCGTCGGCCGCGTCGTGATGCGCGAAGTGGTGCGCGAAGGCGAAGCCCATGCCGACCGAGGCTGCGAGCTCGGCGCTGTAGTCGCTCGAGCCCAACAGCCAGATCGGCGGCACCTCGACGTCCTCGGGCATCACCCGGATCGTCTGGAACGGATGGCCCTCGGGAAAGCTCCTGAGCTTCCAGCCCAGGAGCTCCTGAAAGCGTTCGAGAAAATCGTCGTCGGCGCGAACCTCCTGGCGGTGGCGAAGCACCAGCGAGGTCAGTCGGTCGGTGCCGGGCGCCCGGCCGATGCCGAGGTCGATCCGTCGGGGATGCAAGGCCTCCAGCACCTTGAACCGCTCGGCGACCATCAGCGGCGCGTGGTTCGGCAGCATCACACCGCCGGCGCCGACCCGGATGCGCTCGGTCGCGGCGGCGATCGCCCCGATCATGATCTCCGGCGCGCCGCTCGAACAGGATGAGCTCCTGGAAGCGCTCGAGGAAGTCGTCGGCATTGTCCTGCCGGCGTCGCAGTGCAAAAGATGTGACCGGATCGGTGCCGGGCGCGCGTCCGAGCCCGAGATCGATGCGGCCGGGAAACAGCGCCTCCAGCACCTTGAAGCGCTCGGCGACCATCAGCGGCGCGTGGTTCGGCAGCATCACGCCGCCGGCGCCGACCCGGATGCGCTCGGTCGCGGCGGCGATCGCCCCGATCATGATCTCCGGCGCGCCGCTCGCGACCGAGGGCAGATTGTGGTGCTCGGCGACCCAGTAGCGGGTGTAGCCCAGGCGGTCCGCCAGACGGGCGAGATCGAGGCTGTTGCGGATCGCCGCGGCACCGGCGGTCGCCGTGGTCACGAACGAGAGGTCGAGCACCGAGAGCAGCATTTCTGCGATCTGGCCCGTCCGGGAGGCGAAGGCAAGCCCGCGCGATGCTCGCGATCGGGTGCAACTTCGGCGCGGCGCGCCCTACTTCAGGTGATAAGGTGAGGTACGGCCATGGCGGGCCAGAGCCCGACCGCCGGACCGATCAAACCCGCCGGGAGGCAACCACCGATGCAGCGGGATTC
>DATAOG010000229.1:0-1938 GCA_036265855.1 Geminicoccaceae bacterium
GCCCGGGCCCGGATCGGCCCGGCCGCCCCAGAAGCCCGCCTGCCCGGGCGATGATGCAACGGGCTCGTTCGGTTCGGCGGCGAGCTCGATTCGCGCTTGGAGCGCAATGCGCCCTGCCGGCACCGGCATCAAGGCCGGACGCCCGGCCCGGTTCGTTCCCACCGGGAAGTGCGATCCAACCCCGCGATGCGCGGATCTATCCAGACACGCGGCCTGTGGTGCGAGAACATTTTACACTGTTCGCGCTCGACTCCGTGCTGCTCACTAGAGGCCGCCTGAAAGCAGTGATCGGTTAGCACGTCCGTGCAGGGATCGTCGCGCGGAGCGGGATAACCCGGGGCCGATCTCTGGACCGCCGGGGAACCCGGGCGAGCCCGAGAACGACCCGGCGATACCAGTGAACACAAGCCGGCGATCGCGAACCGCTAGCGTCGGCGACTGGTCAGCTCGAGCGGCAGCTCCAGCTGATCCCGGCGATACCGATCCAAGAAATCGCCTACCGCGTAACGTACGAGCCAGGCGAGGGAAACCCGATGCTGATCCGCCAGCGCCGACAGTTGTTCGTAGTCCCGCTCGTCGACGCTGACGGTCACCCGGGTGGCCAGCCTTTTCCCCCGCCTGACTTGCACAGCAGCCTTGTCCTCCCAAGTCTGCATCACAGTGGTGAACGGGTCTGCACATTACTGCAATGCGATGCCCGACGTCAAGTGCGATCTGCACCTTGGCCGATCGAATTTCGCCTTCGGGTCGAGGCGGCCGCGTGCAGGTAAGCCCGGCCGCGGCAGATGATCAGGACCGCGGGAAGCGCGTCTCGAGCTCCGCGACTTCGGCGGCGGTCAGCGGCCGCGCGGGGTGGCCCTGGAGCAGCAGGAAGAGCTTGGCCGTGGCCTCGAGCTCCTCGACCGCGCCGACCGCGGCGTCCAGGCTGCTACCCGCGACCACAGGCCCGTGATGGGCGAGCAGGACCGCCGCGTGGCGGGCGGCGACCTGGCGGACCGCGGCCGCGAGCCGCTCGTCGCCCGGCGGGAAGTAGGGGATCAGCGGCAGCGAGCCCACCCGCATCACGTAGTAGGCGGTGAGCGGCGGCAGCACGTCGGAGGCATCGAGCCCGCCCAGGCACGAGACCGCGACCGAGTGGGTCGAGTGCAGATGGACGATCGCGCGCGCGCCCTCCCGCATCTCGTAGACGCATCGGTGCAGGAAGGCTTCCTTCGACGGCGGCTCGCCCGCGATCAGGCGCCCATCCCGGTCGAGCTTGGCGATCCGCGCCGGATCGAGCCGGCCGAGCCGCGAGTTGGTCGGCGTGATCAGCCAGCCGTCGTCGAGCCGGACGCTGATGTTGCCGGTGCTGCCGTGGACCAGGCCCTGCGCGGTCAAGAGAGCCCCGAACTCGGCGATCTCGTCCCTGAGGCTCGCCTCGGTCATGGTCGGGGCGCCTGCTCGAACGCCTTGATGAAAAAGTCGGGCGCGCCGAAGTTGCCGGACTTGAGCGCCAGCAGCAGCTCGGGCTCGCCGAGGCTCAGGGTCCAGGGCACGCCCGGATCGATCGGCGGGCCGATCTTCAGCGCCTCGACGCCGAGCGCATCGACCACGGCCCCCGAGGTCTCGCCGCCCGCGACCACGAGCCGGCGGACGCCCCGCGCGATCAGGCCTTTCGCGATCGCCGCCATCGCGTTCTCCACGACCGCACCTGCCCGCTCGCGTCCGAGCCGGGCCTGGACCTTGGCGACCGCCTCGGGCGCGGCCGAGGAGCTGAACAGGACCGGGTCCTGGCCGAGGTGCCCCTCGGCGAAGGCGACCGCCCGCTCGACCTCCGCGCCGCCGTCTTCGGCGAGCTGAAGCGGGTCGAGGGTCAGCGCGGGCCGGCCCGCGGCCCGATGGCGCTCGACCTGGGCAAGCGTCGCGGCCGAGCAGCTGCCCGAGAGAATCGCGGACCCG
>DATAOG010000230.1:0-3349 GCA_036265855.1 Geminicoccaceae bacterium
GCGCCGGCACCGGGCTGGGGCTCGCCGCCGCCACCAGGTTCGGGCTCGCCGCCGCAACCGGATTCGGGCTCGCCGCCGCGACCGGGTTCGGGCTCGCCGGCGGAGCCGGGCTCGGGCCCACCGCTGCGACCGCATTGGGGCTCACCGGCGGGACCGGATTGGGGCTCACCGCCCGCAGGGCCTGGGTGACGCTCGGGACTTTTGCCCGCGCCTGGGCCGGCCCGGCCGGGACGGCGACCGCGGCCGGCGGCGCTTCGGCTGCCCGGGCGACCGCCGCCGGCCCAGGGCCGCGGTCTCGAGCGGCGGCCGGCTCGGGCCGCGTACCGTTACCGGTGGGCGCGATTGGCCGGGGATCGCTGACGCGGGTCGCTGCGGGCGCCGGCTCGGCTCGGGCGACCAGGGCCGGCGCTGCGGCGTCGACCGGCTTGCCTTCGCAATCCTCCCCGGGCGTCAGGCGGAACACCCAGATCGTGGCCCGCGGCTCGCGGACCATGAACTGCCAGTCCCAGACGCTGGCGATCGCCTTGGCCGGCAGACCGTCCGCAATCAGGGACGCCTGGACCGCGTCCGCCCGCGCCCGCGCCAGCCGGTGGGCGCCGAGCGTGTCGTTGCCGACCTCGGCGGAGCCCACGTGCCCGATCACCTGGGCGGTCAGGAAACAGTCGGTCGCCAGCTCTGCGCTCAGACTGTCGAGGCGCTGCGCGTTCGCGGCGCCGAGCACGGACTGCCCCGGCGGAAAGCTCAGCACGTGCACCGAAACGTTCGCGCTCCGGCCGTCCTTGAGGACCAGCGGCGTCGGCTGCAGCAGAGTGTCGTCACCGGCTTCTGCGGCCTGCCCGGGCGCGCCGGAGCCAAGCCCGGCGGCCAAAGCGGCGCCGATCAGCAGGGCTCCAATCAGCGTCCGGATTTCGACGGTGCGGCGCGGTGTCATCGCGGCAGCAGCCCCTCTCAAGAAACGGCGATCGACCCACCTCCGGGCGATCCCGCGCGCCAATTTCTCGCCCCTAGATTTAAATATACGTTAACGGATTCGGCCGCAAGTCACTTGAAACGGCTCGCGCCGCGCCAACGCGGCCCAACCCCAGCCGATCGCAATCCGATCGGGCTATTTGATTTTGGCCTCTTTGAACTCGACATGCTTGCGGATTTTGGGATCGTACTTGCGCAGGCTCATCTTCTCGGTGGTCTTCCGCGGGTTCTTCTTGGTAGTGTAAAATGTCCCGGTGCCGGCGCTGCTCACCAGCTTGATCAGCACGGTGTTCGGTTTGGCCATGGCGGCATGCTCCTCGCGGCTGGCTAGTGGCTTCGGGCGAAGATAGGCGCCGGTCTTGCGCTGTCAAGCGAGGCTCAGACCCGGCGGCGCTGAGGGCGGCCGCGGACCCGTGCCGGGCGGCGGGACCGGTCGTGCCAGGCGCGCTGCGCGGCCTTTGCGGCCGGTCCTGGCGAGTGCTCGAGGAGACGAAAAGTCAGCTGACCCGCGAGGGCGTCGACCTCGACCAGCTCGACCCGGACCCGGTCGCCGAGCGCGAACACCGAGCCGCTCTCCTGTCCGATCAGCGCGTGCCGGCCGGGATCGTGGGCGAAGAATTCCGCCCCCAGCGAGCCGATCGGCACGAGCCCGTCGGCAAGCGTTTCACTCAGCTGCACGAATAGCCCGAAGCGCTGGACGCTGACCACGGTGGCGTCGAACGCGCTGCCGATCCGCTCGGCGAGCAGCGCGGCCGTGAAGCGGCTCCTTGCGCCGCGTTCGGCCTCCATCGCCACGCGCTCGCAGCGCGAGACCCAGGCGCCGAGCTCGTGCCAGTCGACGCTCGCTTCCGGCAGGCCGCCGTCGCCAAGCCGCTTGGCCCGGATCAGCGCCCGATGCACGAGCAGATCGGCGTAGCGCCGGATGGGGGAGGTGAAATGGGCGTAGCGCCCGAGGTTCAGGCCGTAGTGGCCGATGTTGCGCGGACTGTAGACCGCCTGGCTCTGCGCCCGGAGCAAGAGATTGGAGATCAGCGGCGCAAGCTCGTTTCCGTGCAGGCGTTCGAGCAGCCGGGCGACGTCCCTGGGCCGCGCGAGATCGCCCCGGCCGCGTCCGAGACCGAGCTGCTCCAGAAGCTGTGCCAGGCCCTCGAGCTTGACCGGGTCCGGCCGGTCGTGGACCCGGTACATGCAGGGCCAGCCGGCCTGCTCGAGCGTCTCGGCGGCGGCGACGTTGGCAGCAATCATGAACTCCTCGATCAGGCGGTGCGAATCCAGCCGATCCTGGCGCTCGATCGCGACCGGCCGGCCGTCGCCATCGAGCCGGACCACGGTCTCCGGCAGGTCGAGGTCGAGGGTGCCGCGCCGGCGGCGGGCATCGAGCAGGACCGCGAAGGCGCCGTACAACGGCCGGATCACCGGCTCGAGCAGCGGTGCCGTCGCCGCATCGGGCGCGCCGTCGGCGGCCGCCTGGACCTGGGTATAGGTGAGCCTCGCCCGCGAGCGCATGACGGCGCGCAGGAACTCGTGCCCGAGCTTGCGCCCTCTGCGGTCGAGCCGGATACGCACCGCGACGCAGGCGCGCTCGGCATCCGGGCGGAGCGAGCAGAGGTCATTTGAGAGCACCTCCGGCAGCATCGGCAGGACCCGGTCGGGGAAGTAGACCGAGTTGCCGCGCTGGCGCGCCTCGTGATCGACCGGATCGTCCGGCCGGACGTAGTGGGCGACGTCCGCGATCGCGACCACCACCTGCCAGCCGCCGGGATTGGCCGGGTCGTCGTCGGGCGCGGCTGCGACCGCATCGTCGAAGTCGCGCGCATCGGCGCCGTCGATCGTGACCAGCGGCACGTCGCAGAGATCGGTCCGGCCGTCGGCCGACCAGGGGCGCAGATCGGGCGCGGTCAGACCCTCGATCTCCGGCGGAAAGCCGATCCGGAGCCCCTGGCCATGGGCGGCGAGCAGCGAGAAGGTACGCGGATCGCCCGGCCGCCCGAGCCGCTCGAGCACCCGGGCGCGATCCGGGCCGAGTGGCCGCGCCTCGATTCGTTCGGCGACCACCAGCTCGCCCGGCTGTGCGGCGCCAACCTCGGCGGCCTGCACCTCAAGCTCGCGGACGCGCGCGCCGATCGGCCGGATCCCGAGCCGCTCCCCAAACCGCTCGAGCGTGCCGACGATGCGCGCTGGCGCGCGCGGCAGCACGCGGATGATCTGGCCCTCTGCCTCGTCGCCGTGCCGGCTGATTCGCGCCAGCACGCGATCGCCGACCGCCGGCGCCCGGCCGCGGCCGGCATCGTGCAGCAGCACGATCGGGGCAGCGGTTGGAGTCTCCTGCGGCTGGCCGGCCGGCTTCGCGAGCAGCTCGCCGTCCGGATCGACGCCCGTG
>DATAOG010000231.1:0-5191 GCA_036265855.1 Geminicoccaceae bacterium
CCGGATCGCCTTCGGCCGGGGTATCCAGATCGGCCCCGATCCCGGACGCGAGCGCCATCTCGGCGAGCGCCACCGCGAGCCCGCCGTCGGACAGATCGTGACAGGCCTCGATCTGGCCGGTCCCGATCGAATGGCGCACGAGCTCGCCGTTGCGCCGCTCGGTCGCAAGATCGACCGGCGGCGGCGCGCCCTCCTCGCGGCCGCAGACCTCGCGCAGATAGAGCGAGGCGCCGAGCCAGCCGAAGGTCTCGCCGACCAGGATCAGCGCGAGGCCTTCGCGCCGCCAGGCGGGGGTCGCGACCCGGCTCAGGCGCTCGACGAGGCCGAGCCCGCCGATCACCGGCGTCGGCAGGATCGCTTGGCCGTCAGTCTCATTGTAGAACGAGACGTTGCCGGACACGACCGGGAAGTCGAGCGCCCGGCAGGCGTCCGCAATGCCTTCGAGGCAGCCGACGAACTGGCCCATGACCACCGGGTTCTCGGGGCTGCCGAAGTTCAGGCAGTCGGTGACCGCGAGCGGCCGCGCGCCGACCGCGACCAGATTGCGCCAGGCCTCGGCGACTGCCTGCCGGCCGCCGGCGACGGGATCGGCAACGCAATAGCGGGGCGTGCAGTCGGTGGTCAGCGCGAGGCCGCGGTTGCTGCCGTGGATCCGGACCACGGCGGCATCCCCGCCCGGCCGCTGCACCGTGTCGCCCATGACCGTATGGTCGTACTGCTCGAAGATCCAGCGCTTCGAGGCGAGGTCGGGACAGCCGAGCAGGCGCAGCAGCGCCTCGCGATCGCCAAGCGGCGGGTTGACGTCGCGGGCGATCACCGGCGGCGGTACCCGCGTCGGCACGTGCGGCCGTCGATAGACCGGCGAGGCGCCGCTGACCGGCGCGATCGGCACCTTTGCCACCTCCTCGCCGCGAAACCGCAGCACCATGGCGCCGCTATCGGTCACCCGGCCGACGGTGACGCAGTCCAGATCCCACTTCGCGAACACGGCCCGCGCGCTCGCCTCGGCGCCCGCCCGGAGCACCAGCAGCATCCGCTCCTGGCTTTCCGAGAGCATGATCTCGTAAGGCGTCATGCCGCGCTCGCGGACCGGCACCCGGTCGAGGTCCATCTCGATGCCGGTGCCGCCGCGCGCCGCCATCTCGAACGACGACGAGGTGAGGCCGGCAGCGCCCATGTCCTGAATCGCGACGATCGCGTCGGTCCGCATCAGCTCGAGGCATGCTTCGAGCAAAAGCTTCTCGGTGAACGGATCGCCGACCTGGACGGTCGGGCGCCTCGCCTCGGCTGCCTCGCTGAACTCCGCGGACGCCATGGTGGCGCCATGGATGCCGTCGCGCCCGGTCTTGGCGCCGACGTAGACCACCGGATTGCCGCTGCCGGACGCGCGGGCATAGAAGATCTGGTCCTTCTCGACCAAGCCGACGCACATCGCGTTGACCAGGACGTTGCGATCGTAGGCGCGGTGGAACGTGGTCTCGCCGCCGACCGTCGGCACGCCGACGCAGTTGCCATAGCCGCCGATGCCGGCGACGACGCCGTCGAGCAGGTGGCGGGTCTTCGGATGGCGAGGGTCGCCGAAGCGCAGCGAATCCAGCATCGCGACCGGCCGCGCGCCCATCGTGAACACGTCCCGGAGGATCCCGCCGACCCCGGTCGCGGCCCCCTGGTAGGGCTCGATGAAGCTCGGGTGGTTGTGGCTCTCGATCTTGAAGACCGCGGCCATGCCGTCGCCGAGGTCGACCACGCCGGCGTTCTCGCCCGGCCCGCAGATCACCCACGGTGCCTCGGTCGGCAGCCGCTTCAGCCAGTGCTTCGACGACTTGTAGGAGCAGTGCTCGCTCCACATGACCGAGAAGATGCCGAGCTCGACCAGGTTCGGCGCGCGGCCGAGGATCTCGACGATCCGCGCGTACTCGGCCTCCGACAGCCCGTGCTCGGCGATCAGATCGGGCGCCGGCGCGAGCGTCATCCGAGCGCCTCGACCAGGGCGCAAAGCATCGTGCGGCCGTCGGTGCCGCCGGTCAGCGGGTCGGCCGCGCGCTCGGGGTGGGGCATCATGCCGAGCACGTTGCGGCCGGCGCCGAGGATGCCCGCGATCTGCGCCATCGAGCCGTTCGGGTTGTCGAGATAGCGGAACGCGATCCGGTCCTCGTCGGCAAGGCGCGCGAGGTCGTCCGGGGCGCAGACGTAGCAGCCGTCGTGGTGCGCGACCGGCAGCTCGATCGACTGGCCGGCGGCGTAGCCGGCGGTGAACACCGACGCGCCGGTGCCGACCGAAAGCGGAACCGAGCGGCAGATGAACTTGAGGCCGAGATTGCGGAGCACCGCGCCCGGCAGCAGGCCCGCCTCGGTCAGGATCTGAAAGCCGTTGCAGATGCCGAGCACCGGCACTCCGGCGGCCGCGCGCCGGGTCACCTCGGCCATGATCGGCGCATGCGCCGCGATCGCGCCGCAGCGCAGATAATCGCCGTAGGTGAAGCCGCCCGGCAGCACGATCAGGTCGAGCTTCGGCAGCTCGGTCGCCGCGTGCCAGAGCCGCCGGACCTTGGCGCCGGCGGCGGCGAGCGCCACCGCGACGTCGCGATCGCAGTTCGAGCCCGGGAAGGTGATCACGCCCGCCTGCACGCGCTCCCCTCGAAGCGTCGGACGGTCAGGTCTCGAAGGCCACCGAATAGGTCTCGATCACCGGATTGGCCAGGAGCTGCTCGCACATGGCCCGGACCTCGGCCTCGGCGGCGGCGCGGTCCGGCCGGTCGAGCTCGAGCTCGATCAGCTTGCCTTGCCGGACCGTGCCGACGCCCTCGAAGCCGAGCTGGGCGAGCGCGCGCCCGATCGCGGCACCCTGCGGATCGAGCACGCCATCCTTGAGGCGGACGTGAACCCGCGCCTTCATGCCGGTCCGCCGCCGGGCTGTCGCCGGCTCATTGGACCGTCTCGGGGCCCTTGAGATCGCGCGGCCCGGCCTCGGGCAGGATGCCGAGCCGCCGCGCCACCTCCTGATAGCCCTCCTCGACCCGGCCGAGATCGCGCCGGAAGCGGTCCTTGTCGAGCTTCTCGTTGGTCGCCGCGTCCCACAGCCGGCAGCCGTCCGGGCTGATCTCGTCGGCGAGCACGATCCGCATCTCGTCCTCCTCCCACAGGCGGCCGAACTCGAGCTTGAAGTCGATCAGCCGCAGGCCCACGCCCGCGAACAGGCCGGTCAGGAAGTCGTTGATGCGCAGGCTCAGGTTCAGGACCTCGTCGATCTCCTGGTAGCTCGCCCAGCCGAAGGCCGTGATGTGCTCCTCGCTGACCATCGGGTCGCCGAGGTCGTCGGACTTGTAATAGTACTCGACGATCGAGCGCGGCAGCGGCGAGCCCTCCTCCATGCCGAAGCGCTGCGCGAGCGAGCCGGCGACCACGTTGCGCACGACCACCTCGAGCGGAATGATCTCGACCTCCTTGATCAGCTGCTCGCGCATGTTGAGCCGGCGTACGAAATGGGTCGGGATCCCGATCGCCGCGAGCCGCAGCATCAGGTGCTCGGAGATCCGGTTGTTGAGCACGCCCTTGCCGGTGATCACGCCCTGCTTCTGATTGTTGAAGGCGGTGGCGTCGTCCTTGAAGTACTGGATCAGTGTGCCGGGCTCCGGCCCCTCGAACAGGACCTTGGCCTTGCCTTCGTAGACTTTCCGGCGGCGGCTCATGCGATGGTCCATGCGACGGGGCCTCGAGCTTCGGCGGGCGATCGGCGCGCCGTCTATAGCGTAGGTACCTGGCGAACACAACCGAGGCCGCCGCCGCCAAGGCCGCGGGGCGGCTCCGGCCCTGCGCTCAGGGCGTCGGCGCGTCCTTGCGGAGCAGGCCCTGCTGCTTGAGCTCGGCCCAGAAGTCGGCGGGCACGGTCGGCGCGAAGATCTCCAGGTTCTGCGCGACCTCGGAGGGCGCCCGGGTGCCGGGGATCACGGTCGCGACCGCCGGATGGCCGAGCGGGAACTGCAGCGCCGCGGTCGGCAGCCGGACGCGGTGACGGGCGCAGACCGCCTCGATCTTGCGCACCCGCTCCATGATCTCGGGCGGCGCCGGCGCGTACTGGAAGTAGGCGCCCTCGACCGCGCCGGTCGCGAGGATGCCGGTGTTGTAGACGCCGCCGATGATCAGCCCGATCCGGCGCTGCTCGCACAGCGGCAGGAACTTATCGAGCGGCGCCTGCTCGAGCAGCGTATAGCGGCCGGCGAGCAGGAAGCAGTCGAAGTCGCCGCGCTCGGCGAGGTCCTGGCAGGCCGCGGTCTCGTTCAGCCCGGCGCCGATCGCGCGCACCGCGCCCTGCTCGCGCAGCCGGGCCATCGCCTTGTAGCCGCCGGCCATGAACTCGCCGACCCGCTGCTGGCGCGCGCTCTCCGAGCGATGGGTCCAGACGTCGAGATCGTGCGCCAACAGGATGTCGATCCGGTGCATGCCCAGCCGCTGCAGGCTGTCCTCGACCGAGCGCATGACGCCGTCGTAGGAGTAGTCGTAGACCTCGGCGAACGGCAGCGCGTCCCTGAACGGCCCGTGGTCCAGCGTCCTGGGGTCGCCCGGTCTGAGCAGGCGGCCGATCTTGGTCGAGAGCACGAAAGTGTCGCGGTCCCGCCCGCGCAGCGCCTCGCCCAGCCGATGCTCGCCCAGGCCGTAGCCGTACAGCGGCGCGGTATCGAAATAGCGGATGCCGGCGTCATAGCAGGCGCGCACGGTGGCCAGGCTGTCGGCTTCCGACAGCGCCTGGAACAGATTGCCGAGCGGCGCCCCGCCGAAGCCCATGATCGTGACCTCGACTCCGGCCTTGCCGAGCCGCCGTTTGTCGCTCGCCTGCATGATCTGCCTCCCCGATGTTGCGGTCGACCCTGCGCGCCCTCCGGCGACCGGCGCCGAACCGGTGCTCGAAGCGCAGCCGGGCCAAGATAGGACAGCGTTGGCGATCGGGCCACCGACTGCGCGCGACGATCACGGTCGAGCGGGAAAGCCCCGGCCGGCAAAGCCGGCGGTTGACAGGCCGGGGCCAGCGCGCATGCTGAGCGCGACCGGAGGGGAGCCGCGGCATGAGGATCGGCGTCCTGGGCTGCGCCGGGCGCATGGGTCGGGCGGTGATGGCCGAGCTGCTGGCGCGCGACGATCTGCGGCTCGCCGGCGGGGTCGAGCAGGCGGGGCATCCGGCCTTGGGACAGGACCT
>DATAOG010000232.1:0-6937 GCA_036265855.1 Geminicoccaceae bacterium
CGAGCCCGGCGAGGCTCGCGCCGCGGCTCGAGGGCCCGGGTGGCTCGGACCGAGGCAGCGCTGCCTGACCGGCTCGGGCCGGTGCCCGTACCGCCACCTCCGGCAGGCGGCGCGAGACGAACGAGCCGGCGCCGACCCGGCCGTCGACGTAGCCCTCGGCGTGCAGCTGCTCGAACGCCGTCATCACCGTGTTGCGCGAGACCGCGAGCTGGCGCGCGAGACCCCGGGTCGCCGGCAGGCGCACGCCCGGCCGCAGCACGCCGGCGAGGATCGCCTGACGGATCGCGAAATAGATCTGGCGATGCAGCGGCACGGCACCCCCGCGCTCGAGCTCGAGCCCGGGGGCGAGCGCGCTCAGCGCGCGTTTGGCGATCGCAACCTCCGTAAATGGCACCGTCATAATATCCGAAATGGCTCTTTTCTCCAAGCCATTCGCTGCTAGCTAGTGGTGAGAAGGAGGATTTCGATGGCCCAGGCGATCGAGACCAAGCTCAGCGTCAACCTCAACAAGGTGGCGTTGCTGCGCAATCAGCGCGACGTCGGCTATCCGAGCGTGCTCGAGGCCGCACGCCTGGTGGTCGCGGCCGGCGCCCGGGGCATCACGGTCCACCCGCGCCCCGACGAGCGCCACATCCGGCGCACCGACGTCCGCGAGCTCGCGACGCTGATCGCGGACGAGTTCGGCCGGGCGATCGAGTACAACATCGAGGGCAATCCGACCCCCGAGTTCGTCGCCCTGATCCGGGAGGTCCGGCCCGACCAGGTGACGCTCGTGCCGGACGTGCCCGAGCAGAACACCTCCGACCACGGCTGGGACGTGCGGGCGAGCTTTCGCGAGCTGATAGCCGTGATCCCGGAGCTCAAGAGCTCGGGCGCCCGGATCAGCCTGTTCATGGACGCCGATCCGGGCGCGATCGCGTCGGCCGCGACCGTCGGCGCCGACCGGATCGAGCTCTATACCGGCCCCTATGCCCACGCCTTCGCGGCCGGCGCGGCGGCGCCGCTGCTCCGGCGCTACGTCGCCGCCGCCGAGGTGGCCTTTGAGGCGGGCCTTGGCGTCAACGCCGGCCACGACCTCAACCTCGACAACCTGCCGACCTTCGTGCAGGCGATTCCCCAGCTCGCCGAGGTCAGCATCGGCCATGCGATCACTGCGGACGCGCTCCGCCTCGGCTTCCCGGCCGCGGTCGAAGCCTATCTGCGGGCGATCCGGCGGGTGGCGCTCGCCGCCTGACCAAAGGCGCGCCGGCTCTGGCCTCCGTCGGCCGGGCCGCGCTACAACCGTCCCGACAAGCTTCCGGGGAGGGCAGGGCATGGACCTGGTCGAGCGGCTGGGCAGGACCTACACGGGCGTGGCCCACGACGTGATGCGCGCGATGGGGCTCAGCGACTTCACGCTGCCGCCCTCGATCCGGCCGCTGGTCCCGGAGCAGGTGCTGGCCGGCGTGGTCGCGACCGTCAGCGGCAAGGTCGACCGGACCGCCGACCCGCACGCGACCCTGCTCGGCTGGACCGGCCTTCTGTCCAGGGCCCGCGCGGACACGGTACTCATCTGCCAGCCGAACGATTCGACGGTCGCGCACATGGGCGAGCTGTCGGCCGAGACCTTGAAGCTCAAGGGCGTGCGCGGCTACGTGGCCGACGGCGGCTGCCGCGACGTGAGCTTCATCCTCGAGCTCGGCTTCCCGGTCTGGTGCCGCTACTTCACGCCCCGCGACATCGTCGGCCACTGGCTGCCCGATGAGTTCGATCAGCCGATCCGGATCGGCGAGGTCGCAATCCACCCCGGCGATCTCGTGCTCGGCGACCGGGACGGCATGGTGATCCTGCCGCAGGCGCAGGCCGAAGCAATCGTCAGCGCCGCCGAGACCGCGATCAACACCGAGAACCTCGTGCGCAAGGCGATTCTCGAGGGCGTCGACCCGCAGGAGGCCTACCTCAAATACGGCAAGTTCTGAGCCAAAGACGCGGCCGGCGCGCGCGCCGTCGGCTCAGGCCTTCTTCTGAGCCGGAAGGATGCCCTCGCCGCGTGAGATCAGGTCCTGCGTGAACCGCTCGCTGAAGCCGGCGAGGAAGCCGACGACCCAGAGCTGGTGCGCGGTCACGTTGGCGATCAGTTTCGGGTCCAGCGGCAACAGCCCGCTCAGCCAGAACGCGTAGGCGAACAGCCCGAAGATCACGCCGATGAACGGCTTGAACAGCGCGTTCGTGAACAAGAAGACGTGATCGAAGTCGCCGAGCCTGGAGAATGACTTCAGGCGGCTCAGGATGCTGACTAGGCCGCCCAGGAACGCAGCGCTCGCGACCGCCGAGCCCTGCGCCTGATCGAAGGGGACGAGCGCCTTGACCGGGCCCAGGCCCTGCAAGGCATACCACGCGAGGTGGGTCGCGAGGCCCAGCCCCAGCGCACCGAAGGCGCCGAGGCAGACGGTGAGCAGGGGGCTGCCGTCGGTCAGCCGGATCAGAGTGCGCTTGACCAGGCCGTTGTGGCGCAAGAGCTCGTTCTCGGTCTCGACCCGGAGCGCGCGCGCGAACACGAGCTCTGGCTGCTCGCTTAGCAGCGCCGCGACCGCCGCACCCGCCTCGCGCACCAGCCGCTCGATGATCTCGTCCTTCGAGCGTCCGTCGTCGCGCAGGTCCTCCTTGGAGGTCTCGAGCAGCTCGACCCAGCACGCGAGCTCGTACTGGATCTCCTCGTCGTGCACGCCCGGACCGGCCAGCGTATCGCGGATCCGGCCATAGAGCGCGACGCGATCGGGGGGCGGCTCGCCGGCGGCTGGCGCCGGTGGGGTTGCCAGCGCCGCCGTGGCGCCGGCCGCGCCCTGCACGACGCTGCGGAGCGCGCTGGTCGAACGGAGCGGAGTGGCCATGCTACGAACCCCGAATTGATCCACCTTGGTTCCCGGCAGACCTGTTCGGGATAAGTCGCGACCGGATCAGGGCCGCCGGATCTCAGGGCGCGCTCTTAGCGCTCGCTCGGCTGCGCGCTCGCGTTAGCTCCGGCCCGCCGAATCTGTCCGAATCATCGACATCGCTTGACCCTGCAGTTAACCAATAGTTTAGACGTGCACGCGATCTTCGCCTCAGCCGGGAAGGAGCGGGCGGCCAGCAGATCATGCTCATCGACGGACGCACGTTGCTGGAGGGCCATCTCCTCACGACCGATCTTTGCATCATCGGCGCCGGCGCCGCCGGCATCACGCTCGCGCTCGCCTTCGCCGATCAGCCGATCGACGTCTGCCTGGTCGAGGGCGGCGGCTTCGATCTCGACGACGCCGTGCAGGAGCTCTACCGGGTCGAGACCAGAGGCGTGCCCTACGAGGGCTACGAGACCCGCCTGCGGATGTTCGGCGGCTCGACCAATCACTGGGGCGGTTGGTGCCGGCCCATGGAGGAGCAGACCTTCGAGACCCGGCCGTGGGTGCCGTATTCCGGCTGGCCGATCCGCCTGGCCGATCTCGCGCCCTATTACAACGACGCCGCGCGCCTGTGCGAGATCAGCGACATCGGGCTCGGCCCGCAGGGCTGGGCGGCGCGTCTGGGCCTGCCGGCGCTCGCGCTCGAGGGCAGCCCGCTGCGCAACATGATCTTCGACGTGAGCCCGCCGACCCGGTTCGGCGAGGCCTATCGGCAGCGCCTGCTCGCGGCCCCGCGCCTCACGATCTGCCTGAACAGCAGCGTGACCGGTCTCGAGCGCCAGGCGGGCGGCGCGCCGGTCGAGCGCGTCCGGGTCCAGACCCTGGCCGGCAATCGGTTCAAGGTCGCGGCGCGCTGCTTCGTGCTCGCCTGCGGTGGCATCGAGAACCCGCGGCTGCTGCTCTGCTCGAAGCAGGCCGAGGGTGGTTTGGCCGACCTGCCGGACACGCTCGGGCGGTTCTTCATGGACCATGCCCACTTCAACCTCGGCATGCTTGCGCTCGCCCGGCCGTGGGATTCGCGGCTCTACCTCCGCAGCACCCTCGTCGAGGGCACCGACGGCATGCGGGTCAACGCCCATCTCGGCCTGCGACCCGAGATCGAGCGTGACCAGCGGCTGGCGATCGTCGCCCTTCAGGTCCGGCCCCGGGTTCCGAGCCCCGGCGAAAAATCGCTGGCGCGGATCGTGGGCTTCCTCGAGCAGGGGCGCTATCCGGACGATCTGGGCTATCATTTGCTAAGGGTGCTGAACGACCTCGGCACGATCGCCGAGGTCGCCGAGCAGAGGCTCGCGCGCAAGGTGTTCGGCGCCGACGACCCGGGTCCGCTGCTCGCGATCCGCAGCGTCGGCGAGCAGGTCCCCAATCCGGACAGCCGGATCATGCTGGCCGAGACCAAGGATGCGCTCGGGCTGCCGAAGGCGCTGATCGACTGGCGGCTGGCCGAGCTCGACCGGATCACGCTCCGGCGCACCGGCGAGATCCTGGCCGCGGCCTTCGGGCAGCTCGGGCTGGGGCGCATGCAGCTCGCGCTTGCCCCCGGGACCGAGGCCGAGACCCAGTTCATCGAGTGGGGCTACCATCACATGGGCACCACCCGGATGGCCGACGATCCGAAGCAGGGCGTGGTCGACCGGCACTGCCGGCTGCACGTGGCCGCCAATCTCTACGTCGCCGGCAGCTCGGTGTTCCCGACCGGCGGCGGCGGCACGCCGACCCTTACGATCGTGGCGCTCGCGCTCCGCCTGGCCGACCACCTCAAGGCGAAGGTGTTCGCCTGATCGGCCACGCCCGCGGCGCCAGGCGGCGACGGATCCTGGGTCCGCGTCAGCGTCTGGCGTACTGCCGGCTGCCGAACATGACCTCCCAGGCCGCCTTGTCGGTCTTCAGGTCGCGCCGGCGGTCCGCCAGCACCTGGACCCCGCGCTGCACCGCCGGCCGTTCGGCAATCCGGTCGAACCAGCGGACGAAGTTCGGGTATTCGCTGCGCTCGACCCCCTGGCGCTCCGGGAACCGGGTCCAGGGCCAGATCGCGATGTCGGCGATCGTGTAGTCCTCGCCCGCGACGTGCGCGCTCTCGCCGAGCCGGCGGTCGAGCACGTTATAGAGCCGGTTGGCCTCGTTCCGGTAGCGGTTGCGCGCGTACTCGATCTCGATGGGGGCATATTGCAGGAAGTGGTGCGCCTGGCCGAGCATCGGGCCGATGCTGCCCATCTGGAACAATAGCCATTGCAGCGTCGCGTAGCGCTGCCGCGGCGTGCTCGACAGGAACCTGCCCGTCTTCTCGGCCAGATAGATCAGGATCGCGCCGGATTCGAACACCGAGATCGGCTCGCCGTCGGGGCCGTCCCGGTCGACCATCGCCGGCATCTTGTTGTTCGGCGAGATCTTCAGGAACTCGGGCATGAACTGGTCGCCGGCGCCGATGTCGATCGGGATCACGTTGTAGGCGAGCCCGCACTCCTCGAGCATGATGTGGATCTTGTGGCCGTTCGGCGTCGGCCAGGTGTAGAGGTCGATCATGACGGGCTCCCTCCGGTTCGGGCATTGCACGCGGCAGCATAGCGGGCGCGGGCCGGCTGCATAGCACCACGGCCAGGGGTCTGCCATGGGCTCTTTGAGCCCCGCCCGGCTTCGGCCTATCTTCCGAGCCATGACCGAGCGTCAGCCCGACCCGCCGCCGCCCGCCGGTCCGCTCCTGCGGGTGCCGCTCACGCGCGAGAGCATCCAAAGCGGCCTCGTCCACAAGCTGATCGCCGAGCACGGGCTCGAGATGCGGGTGCTCTCGGCCGACGAGCTCGCCGCCTCGCGCCGCAAAGCGCTGGCGGGCGCCGATCTCTCGGCCGGCGCCTGGCTGTTCGGCTATGGCTCGCTGATCTGGAACCCGGCGTTCCATTTCACCGGCCGGCTGACCGGCCGGATCTGGGGCTACCACCGCCGTTTTTGCCTCTGGACCCACCTCGGGCGCGGCCGGCCCGAGCGCCCGGGCCTGGTGCTCGGGCTGGAGCGCGGCGGCTGCTGCCAGGGGGTCGCGTTTCACATCGCGCCCGGGAGCGTCGAAGAGGAGCTCGAGATCGTCTGGCGGCGCGAGATGCTGAGCGGCGCCTACCTGCCGCGCTGGGTCGACGTGCAGACCGCGGCCGGCAAGGTGCGCGCGATCGCGTTCGTGATCAACCCGGCGCACGAGCGCTATGCGCAGCTTCTGAGCGACGACGAGATCGCGCAGGTGATCGCCACCGCCTCGGGCTGGCTGGGCCCCTGCGCCGACTACCTGGTCAACACGGTCGACCACCTGAGAGCGCTCGGCATCCACGATCGCCCGCTGGAGCGCCTGCGCGCGCGCGTGCTGGCGCTGCGCGAGTCCCAGCGGGACGGCGCTTCGGCCTGAATGCGGCGCCGGAGCGATGCCGGGCTCCAGGGTCGAACCGGGACGCCGAGCCTGCTATGACCAGACATCGACGCGCGGAGTTGAGAGCATGTCCGACCTCGATCTTGTGATCCGCAACGGTACCGTGGTGACCGCCACTGATCGCATGAGGTGCGACGTCGGGATCCGGGGCGGGCAGATCGTAGCCTTGGCCCTGGACCTGCCGCGTGCTGCGCGCGAGATCGACGCGCGGGGCAGGCTCGTGCTGCCGGGCGGGGTCGACAGCCACTGCCACATCGAGCAGCTCTCGGGCATGGGCATCTGGAACGCCGACGATTTCGAGAGCGGCACGGTCTCGGCGGCGTTCGGCGGCACCACCACGGTGATCCCGTTCGCCGCCCAGCACCACGGCCAGTCGATGCGCGAGGTGGTCGCCGACTATCGCGAGCGCGCCCGGAAGGCCGTGATCGACCACGCGTTCCACATGATCGTCTCCGACCCGTCCGCCGACGTGCTGGCCGAGCTGCCGGCGCTGATCCGGGACGGCTACTCCTCGCTCAAGCTCTTCATGACCTATCCGCTGCTGCGCTTGGACGACGGCCAGATTCTCGATCTCTTGAGCCTCGCACGGCGCGAGCGGGCGATGGTCTCGGTG
>DATAOG010000233.1:0-6695 GCA_036265855.1 Geminicoccaceae bacterium
AGCCGGGCCGCCTCCCGGTCGGGGTCGTCCGCGACCAGCCGGGTGACCTCGATCCGCAGCTGGTGCAAGAGCGCGCTGCCGAGCGCGACGCCCTCGACCAGGCGCAGGCCCTCGAGCCGCTCCGGCCCGGCCGCCCGGCCGAGTCCCGTCGGGAACTGGTTCGGGTCAAGCAGGCCGCCGGCGGCCAGCATTTCCGCGAACACGGTGGCGATGATCTCGAGCGCCTCGACCTCCTCGTCGGAATAGTGCCGGCGGGTGCGGTTCTGGATCACCAGCACGCCGGTCACCCGACCGCCGTGGACGATCGGTACGCCGAGGAAAGAGTGATAGATCTCCTCGCCGGTCTCCGGCCGATAGGCGAAGTCGGGATGGCTCTGCGCCTCCGGCAGGTTGATCACCGAGCCCTGGGCCGCGATCAGGCCGACCAAGCCCTCGCCGACCCGCAGCCGGGTGCGGTGGACGGCGCTTCGCCTCAGGCCCTCGGTCGCGAACAGCTCGAGATACTCGCCGGCGCGCATTACGTAGACCGAGCAGACCTCGGCCACGATGTCAGCCGCGATCATGCGGACCATGCGGTCGAGCCGCTCCTGCGGGCTGACCGTGCTCGCCATGACCTGGATCAGCCGTCGGAGCAGACGGCGGGCCGAGCTCAGCTCGTCGCCGCGGCGCTCCGCGGCGGGAACGGGGGGGCCGCGACCCGCGGCGAGCGTCATTCGGCCGCCGCCGGGACCGGCCGCGCGCCGGCCTCGTCGCGCTCGAGCGCCGCTATGGTCTGCGCGATCAGCTCGGCCAGAATCGCGGCCACCGACTGCTCGCGGTCGATCATCCCGACGCTCTGCCCGGCCATCAGCGAGCCGGTCTCGACGTCGCCGTCGATCACCGCCCGGCGGAGCGCGCCGGCCCAGAAGTGCTCGATCGCGAGCGCCGCCTCCCGGTAGCTCAGCTCGCCGGCACGGTGGCGGCCGATCACTTCGATCTGGGTCTCGGCGAAACGGCGGGTCGCCTGGTTGGCGAGCGCACGCACCGGGATCACCTTGAACTCGGGATCGATCTGGATCGAGGGCACGGCATCGCGCGCGCTCGCCCGAATGAACGCTCGCTTGAACGCGGGATGCGCAATCGACTCCTCGGCGCAGACGAAACGGGTGCCCATCTGGCAGCCGGCCGCGCCCATCCGCAGATAGGCACAGATCGCTTCGCCATGGCCGATTCCGCCGGCGACGAACACCGGCACTTCGCGCAGCTGCGGCAGGATCTCCTGCGCGAGCACGCTGGTCGCGACCGGGCCGATGTGGCCGCCGGCTTCGCTGCCCTCGACGATCAGCGCGTCGGCGCCCTGGCGCACCAGGCGCCGGCCGACCGCGAGGCTGGGCGCAAAGCACAGGAGCCTGGCGCCGCTGGCCTTGATTCGGGCGATCGTGGAGCGCGCCGGCAGGCCGCCTGCGAGCACGATGTGGCCGACGCGATGCTCGTGGCAGACCTCGACCAGCTCCGCGAGTTTCGGATGCATGATGATCAGGTTGACCCCGAACGGTCGGCTCGTGAGCGCCTGGGTAGCGACGATCTCGGCCCCGAGCTCGGCGGGAGTCATCGCGCCACAGGCGAGCACGCCGAACCCCCCGGCGTTCGAGATCGCCGACACCAGGCGGCGCTCCGATACCCAGGTCATCGCGCCACCCATCAGTGCCAACGGGCAGCCCAGGAACTCGGCGCCGGCGCGCGAGAGCCGCTGGAGCCGCCGGCCCGCCGGCGAGGACCCCAAGTTCCGGCCGAGCTCAGGCGGCATCGAGACCATAGGCGGTGTGCAGCGCGCGGAGCGCGAGCTCGGTGTAAGCTTCGTCGATCAGGATGCTGATCTTGATCTCGGAGGTCGAGATCGCCTGGATGTTGATGCCGCGCTCGGCGAGTGTCCTGAACATCACATGCGCGATGCCGGCATGTGAGCGCATGCCGACGCCAATCACCGAGATCTTGACCACCTCGGCGTCGGCGTCGATCCGCCGGCAGCCGAGCTGGTCGCGCATCGCGTCCAGGGTCGCGAGCGTCCGCTCGAGGTCGGCGCGGCCGACGGTGAAGGTCAGATCGGTGGTCTCGCCGTCGGCCGAGACGTTCTGCACGATCATGTCGACGTTGATGCCGGCCTCGGCCAGCGGGCCGAAGATGGTCGCGGCGACGCCCGGTCGGTCGGCGACGCCAACCAGCGTGACCTTGGCCTCATCGCGGCTGTAGGCGATGCCGCTTACGACTTGCTGCTCCACGATCTCGCTCTCATCCACCACCAGGGTGCCTGGGCGCTCGTCGAAGCTCGAGAGCACCTGCACGCGCACGCCGTACTGCATCGCGAGCGCGACCGAGCGGGTCTGCAGGACCTTGGCGCCCTGCGAGGCCATCTCGAGCATCTCCTCGTAGGTCACCCGCTCGAGCTTGCGCGCCTTGCCGACGATCCGGGGATCGGTGGTGTAGACCCCGTCAACATCGGTGTAGATGTCGCAGCGGTCGGCGCCGAGCGCCGCCGCGAGCGCGACCGCGGAGGTATCCGAGCCGCCACGGCCGAGCGTGCTGACCCGCTGGCCTGGCGCGACCCCCTGAAAGCCGGCAGCGATCGCCACCTGCCCTTGATCGAGGCAGGCGCGCAAGCCGCGCGCATCGAGGTTCCGGATCCGCGCCCGACCGTGCCCGGCATCGGTCTCGAGCGGCATCTGCCATCCGAGGAACGAGCGCGCCGGCACGCCCAGCGCCTGCAGCGCGAGCGCCAGCAGACCGCTCGTGATCTGCTCGCCCGAGGCGACCACGACGTCGTGCTCGGCGCGATCGTGCTGAGCGCCGCCGATCTCGGTCACCCACCTGACCAGCTGGTCGGTGGCTCCGGCCATGGCCGAGACCACCACGGCGATCCGGTCGCCGGTCTGCCAGGCGGCCTGGATCCGCCGGGCGACGGCGCGAATCCGGTCGAGGTCGGCCACCGAAGTGCCGCCGAATTTCTGCACGACCAGGGCCAATGCGCCGCCTCCGACCCAGACGAACTCCGCGCCCTCGCGGCCCCGCCTTCCTCGCAATCCGCATGCCAGACGGTCGCCGCCGCAAATCGCGCGCAGCCTCTCTGGCCATTCGCAGGCTCGCGTGTACATAGTCGGCCAGGATCATCGAAGCAACCCTGTCGCCCCGCCGGGCCAAGCCATCCCTGCCCATGCCGAAAGCCGCCCCGCCACTCGGACCGCAGGCCGCCTCCCGCGGCGAGTCTCGCCTGCCCGGGGCCGCGAGCGCGGACCCGGTCGAACTGCGGCGGTTCGCAGGCCTTGCCGGCCAATGGTGGGACGAGGCCGGGCCGCTCGCGCCGCTGCACAAGCTGAACCCGACCCGGCTGAGCTACATTCGTGGCCGCGCCTGTGCCCGGTTCGGCCGCGACGCCCGCGCCGCGACTCCGCTCGCCGGCCTTGAGGTGCTCGACGTCGGCTGCGGCGGCGGCCTGCTCAGCGAACCGCTGGCCCGCCTCGGCGCGGGCGTCACCGGCATCGACCTCGAGCCCGCCAACCTCAGGGTAGCGACCGAGCATGCGGCGGCGTGCGGCCTGGAGATCGATTATCGGAACGCTGCGGCCGAGCAGCTCGCGGCGGCCGGTGCGGGCTTCGATCTGGTCTGCGTCATGGAGGTCGTCGAGCACGTCGCCGATCAGGCAGGCTTCCTTGATGCCTGCGGCCGGCTGGTCCGGCCCGGCGGCGGTCTCGTGCTCGCGACCCTGAACCGAACCTTCCGAGCCTTCGCGCTCGGCATCGTGGCAGCCGAATACGTGCTCCGCTGGCTGCCGCCCGGGACTCACAGCTGGTCGCGTTTCCTCAGGCCGTCGGAAGCCGCCCGCGCGCTTCGCCAAAGCGGCCTCGCGATCGCCGATCTGACGGGCGTCAGCTACGATCCCCTGCGCGACCGCTTCGGGCTGAGCCCGGACACGGCCGTCAACTACATGCTGTTCGCGGTCCGTGACTGAGGGCGGTCCCGGTCAACCGTCGTGGCGGGGCAGCCACGGGATCTGACCGACCTCGATGCCCTCGTCACGCAGCTCCTTGGCTTCGGCGCTGGTCGCCTCGCCGTAGATGCTGCGCTTGTCGGCCTCGCCATAGTGCATCTTGCGCGCCTCCTCGGCGAACCGCGGCCCGACGTGAACGAAGTTCTTCACGATGTGGTTCTGGACGTCGCGAAGCGCGCGCAACGCGGCGGCCGTCGGCTCCGGATCGAACCTGGAGCGGACTGCCGGTTCCGAAGGCATAGGCTGCTCACTCGGCTCAGTGCCGGGCGAGCCCGGCCGTCGGTCCCGATCCTGCTGGCCGGGGTCGCCGCGGAACGCCGCGCGCCGACCGAGCGCGGGGGCCATCAGCGCCTTGCCGACTTTGCCGTCGCCGCAGATCACGCAGGTGATCGCGCCGGCCTGGGCCTGCTCATCATAGGTCGCATTGTCGCGGAACCAGGCCTCGAAGACATGGCCTTGCGAACAGCGCAACTCGAACAGAATCATCCTGCGGCCCCGCTCGTCGGGCGATCGCTCTGCCCTAGACCTAGGGGCCGCGATGGCGGTGCGCAAGATCCAGACCGCGGGAGGCTGGCTGTCCTAGCTGGCAAGGTTGCTCGGACGAACGCGGATGCACGGGTTTGCCGGGGCTGCCGGTTCGGCGGCGGCCGGCCCGATCGCAACGTTTGCGGGCAGCGGCAGCGGCGCCTCAGTGCTTGCGCAGCGAGTTGCTCTCGCGGTGCAGGGATTCGGCGATCGCGTGCTCGGCGGCGGCGGCCGGGTCGAGCCTCGTGCTGCCGCCCGCGTCCGCCCGCGCGAACTCCTCGAGCTCGGCCGAGAGCTCCTCCAGCTCCTTACCGCCGGCCATCATGTTCAAGACCTCCTCCCGCGAGACGTCGGTCTTCTGGAAGGTGCCGTAGGTCCGGCCGCGGTTCAGGATCGTGAAGGCGTCGCCGACCGGATAGGCGTGGTGAACGTTATGGGTAATGAAGATCACGCCCAAGCCCCGCGCCCGCGCCTGAGCGACGTAGCGCAGCACGACCGAGGCCTGCTTGACGCCCAGCGCCGAGGTTGGCTCGTCCAGGATCAGCACCCGGGCGCCGAAATAGACCGCCCGCGCGATCGCGACGCATTGGCGCTCGCCGCCCGAGAGCGTGCCGACCGCCTGGCTCGGATCGCGCACGTCGATGCCGATCTTGTGCATCTCGTCCTTGGCGATCCGGTTGGCCTCGCCGACGTCGAAGCCGCCGAAGGCGCCCTTGCCCCGGCCGGGCTCGCGGCCCATGAAGAAATTGCGGGTGATGCTCATCAGCGGAATCATCGCCAGGTCCTGGTAGACCGTGGCGATGCCGCGATCGAGCGCATCCCGCGGGCTGTGCATCACGACCGGCTCGCCGTCGATCAGGATCTGGCCGTCGGTCGGCTGATGCACGCCCGAGAGCGTCTTGATCAGCGTCGATTTGCCGGCGCCGTTGTCGCCGAGCAGGCACATCACCTCGCCCGCGTGCACCTTCATCGTGACGCCGTTGAGCGCGATCACCGAGCCGAAGCGCTTGACGATCTCCCGCAGCTCCACCAGCGGCGGCGCGCCGCCATTGCTCCGGTCTGCCATCGTCGATCTCCTCTCGTTCGCCTCCGCTAGCGGGCCTCCGTCACCTTGCGCCGGATGAAGTTGTTGAACACCACCGCGATCAACATCATCACGCCTAGGAACACCTTGAACCAGTCGGTATTCACGCCGGTGTAGAAGATGCCCATCTGCACCGTGCCGAAGATCAGCGCGCCGAAGCTGGCGCCGATCGCGGAGCCATAGCCGCCGGTGAGCAGGCAGCCGCCGATCACCGAGGCGATGATCGCCTCGAACTCCTTGAGCAGGCCGCGGTTGGTGTCGGCCGAGCCGGCATCCAGCACCTGAACGCAGGCGAACAGCGTGGCGGCGCAGGCGGTGAACATGAACAGGCCGACCTTGACGGCCGTGACCGGCACGCCAACGTTGCGCGCCGCGTTCGCATCGCCGCCGCAGGCGAAGATCCAGTTGCCGACCCGGGTGCGCAGAAGGAGCCAAGTCGCGACCGCGGTCAGCGCGAACCACCAGATGATCGACACCGGGAGGCCGGCAATCGCGGGTGAGCCGTCGGCACGGGTCGCAATCACGCCGAGACTGGCGAGCCAAACCATCAGCCCGTGGCCGACCTCGCCGGAGAAGACCGGCGCCAGCCAGTCGTGCTCGGCCAGCGCCTTCAGGCCCGAGACCTGGGTCCGGCCGGTGATCCAGCGGGTGAAGCCGATGGTCAGGCCGCGCAGGATGAACAGCCCCGCAAGCGTGACGATGAACGACGGCAGGCCGGTCTTGACCACGATCTGACCGTTGACGTAGCCGACCATGCAGGCGATCGCGAACGCCAGCAGGATGCAGGCCCAGAGCGGCCAGCCGCGGGGATCGCGATGATCACGCCCGCGGCGCCAATCATCGAGCCGATCGAGAGGTCGAACTCGCCGCCGATCATCAGCATCGCGGCCGCGACCGCGATGATTCCGAGCTGCGCCGAAACCTCGAGGAAGTTGATGATCCCCGGTGCGGAGAAGATGCCGCTGTTGCCGGCAACGATGGCGAAGAAGACGAACACGAGGATAGTTCAGGCCACGGCCCCGAGCTCCGGGCGGGCCATCAACTTTCGCACGAGCGGCGTCCTCG
>DATAOG010000234.1:0-4418 GCA_036265855.1 Geminicoccaceae bacterium
GCGTGCCTCCTCCTGGCGCTCCTCCTGGGCCAGCCGCTTCTGCTTCTGCTCGAGCCAGGACGAGTAGTTGCCCTGCCAGGGGATGCCGTGGCCGCGGTCGAGCTCGAGGATCCAGCCCGCGACGTTGTCGAGGAAATAGCGGTCGTGGGTGATCGCGACCACGGTGCCCTTGTAGTCGTGCAGGAAACGCTCGAGCCAGGCGACCGATTCGGCGTCCAGGTGATTGGTCGGTTCGTCGAGCAGCAGAAGGTCCGGCTGCGAGAGCAGCAGACGGCAGAGCGCCACCCGGCGCCGCTCGCCGCCCGAGAGCGTGCTCACCTGCTGATCGCCCGGCGGGCAGCGGAGCGCGTCCATCGCGATCTCGATCGTGCGCTGCAGCTCCCAGCCGTTGACCGCGTCGATCTTCTCCTGCAGCTCGGCCTGCTCGGCCATAAGCGCATCCATGTCGGCATCGGGGTCGGCGAACCCGGCCGAGACCTGGTCGAACCGGTCGAGCAGGGCCTTGGTCGAGGCCACCCCGTCCATCACGTTGCCCTGCACGTCCTTGGCGGGATCGAGCTCCGGCTCTTGGGGGAGAAAACCGACCCGCACGCCGTCGGCCGCCCAGGCCTCGCCGGAGAAATCGTGATCGAGCCCGGCCATGATCCTGAGCAAGGTCGACTTGCCGGCGCCGTTGACGCCGAGCACGCCGATCTTGGCGCCCGGCAAGAAGGCGAGCGTGATGTTCTCCAGCACCTTCTTGCCGCCGGGGAAGATCTTGGTCAGGCGTTGCATCACGTAGATGTACTGATAGGCTGCCATCGGAAGCTCCTGAAGCGATCTGGCCGGCGTTCTAACAGAAACCACCGGATCCGCGAAGGCGCCGCTCGGCCCGGCCTCCGCGCCGGCTGCCCCGGCGTCGGGATCGGCTGCCGATCCCATGCCAGCCAAGAGCTTGGCCTGGGGGGCCCGGTTGGAAACCGCAGCCGACGAGGCATTTGCGCCGGGCGGATCGACTTCCGCGGGGCGCCGCAGGCTGCGCGATGTCGACGCCAGGCCAGTCGAGATCTCGGTCTGCCTGCCGTGGTCCTGCCACCGGAGGGCTCAGGCGACGAGGGGTTCGCGCCCGGCAGATCGGGTTCCGCCGGCCGCCGCTGGCTCTAAGGGTCCGCGATTCAGGCGCTGGCGGGCTGCGCCCGGCAGCTTGCCGGGTCCTCTAGCGCAGGCGCGCGGGTGGCGCGCGGCCCTCGAGGGCCGCGAGCTGGACCCCGTCCGGCGGCGGGCCGTCGCGGGCGAGCAGGACGATCGGCCGCTGGACCAGGTAGAAGACCGCGCGACCATTGGCGTCCAGGATATCGAAGGCGAGCCGGAGATCATCGCGCGGATCGACGTTGCCGCCGTCGAATTCGATCCGGTCGAACGGCTCGTCCTCCTGGCGGACCTGCTCAAAGCGATCAGCCTTGGCCGGACGGTGGAACGTCTGCGGCTGATCGAACGACAGGCCGTCAGTATAAACGCTGGGCTCGTCCGGCGTCGTCCTCAGCTCCAGATCGAAGCCCGCCCAACGCCAGGGACCGCGGTTGGCGATCACGTTGACGATCGAGAGCGCGAGAAAGCCGATCGCGGGCGAGACGTGCTCATGGCCGGGGCGATCGTTGCGGACGACCAGGAGCGCGGGCTCCGGCCCGGTCATTTCCTCGATCAGTATGATCGGATCGCTCGCGGTGCCGGTGCCGCTCGCGGCGAGCAGCCGGGCGCCGCCGAGCTCATCGCTGAACGACAGCCCGCCGGATGTGAGCGTCCCGGCATGGGCGCTGCCGGCGACCAGCATCGCGGCGAGGCCGCCGGCCAAGGCTGCGAGCTGCCGCGGCGCGCTCACCCGGCCGCCCCAAGCGTCCGCAGCGGCCCGCGCCGGAGGCGAGCCCCCGAGGCCGCGTAGTTCGAACGCCGCGCCGGCCGCTCGGTCCGACCCCGATCGGCGCCCCGTCGCGATTTCAGACCGGTGATCATGCCCTCTCGCACCAACAAGACATGCCCGGCAGGCCCGGTGCTTGGCAAGCCGTTTCCCCGGCCTCAGCCAGCGCCAGGCTAGCCGGCGAGCGCGACCGGCTCGGCCATCAGACGCCGCGCGCCCGGGTCGATGGTCAGCCGCCGGTCGTGGAACGCGACCACGCTCTGATTGTGCGCGACGCTGATGATCGCGGTCCTGGGCAGACGCTCCTGTAGCAGCCGGTAGAGCCTCGCCTCCATCGCCTCGTCGAGCGCCGAGGTCGCCTCGTCGAGGAACAGCCAGTCTGGCCGCAGCAGGAGCGCGCGAGCGACCGCGAGCCGCTGCTGCTCGCCGGGCGAGAGCACCGGCGACCAGAAGCGCTCCTCGTCCAGCCGGTCGGCCAGATGCTCGAGGCCGGTGAGGGCGAGCGCCTCGCCGACCGCGACCAGGTCGTAGGCGTCCGGGCTCTCCGGAAAGCACAGCGCCTCCCGCAGTGTGCCGACCGGCAGGTAAGGCTTCTGCGGCAAGAACAGCAGGCGCTCGGACTTGGGCAGCTCGATCAACCCCCGGCCAAACGGCCAGAGGCCCGCGAGCACCCGGAACAGCGTGGTCTTGCCGCTGCCCGAGGGCCCCTGGATCACCAGCCGGTCGCCTGGCCGGACCTCGAGGTCCACGTGCTCGAGCAGGATGCGGCCGTTCGGCAGCGCCACCTCGACGCCCTCGAGTCGTAGCGGACCGCCCTCGATCCGCTCGATCGTGAAGCCGGAGGTCTCCTGGGTGACCCGGCGGGCCGCCTCCATGCTGTCGCCGAAGGTGGTCAGCCGGTCGATCGTCGCCCGCCATTCTGCAAGCGCGGACCAGCTGTCAACCAGCCAGGACAGCGACCCCTGCACCTGGGCGAATGCGCCCGCGGTCTGGGTCAACACGCCGAGCGGGATCTGGCCCATGAAATAGCGCGGCGAGGCGACCACGAACGGGAAGACTGCAGCCGCCTGACCGTAGAAGTTGCTGAACCAAGTGATGCGCTTGGTGTAGCGCATGTAGTCCCACCAAGTTCCGAAGATCCGCCCGAACGCGCCGGCCAGCCGACGCTGCTCATCGGGCTCGCCTTCATAGAGCGCGATGCTCTCGGCGTTTTCACGCACCCGGACCATGCGATAGCGGAAGTCGGCGTTGAAGCGCTGCAGGTCGAAGTTCACCCGCACCAGCGGTCGCCCGATCTTGTAGGTCAGCCAGGAGCCAAGGGCGGCGTAGACGACCGCGACCCACATCATGTAGCCGGGGATCGTGAGCCCGCCCAGCACGGGCAGCGTGATGCTGCCGGACAGACCCCAGAGCACCGTCGTGAAGGTCGCCAGCGTCAGTATCTGGGAAAGCAGATCGAGAACCAGGAACAGGGTCTGGTCAGTGAAGGTCCGGCAGTCCTCCTCGATCCGCTGCTCTGGGTTGTCGGCTTGCGCGCTCGTGAGCTCCATCCGGTAGTAGGTCCGATCGGCCAGCCAGTCACGCACGTAAACCCCGGTCAGCCACCGGCGCCAGCGGATCTGGAGCAGCTGCCGGAACCACAGTCTGTAGACCGCGATCAGGATGTACATGAAGGCGAGCACGCAGAAATACTGGAGTTCGGCCCAGAACGCGTGGATGTCCTTATCCTGCAGGGCATTGAAGAACCGGGCATTCCAGTCGTTCAGAAGCTTCAGTATGTAAACGAGGACGACGCTGCTGCCGACGACGATCGCGAGCAGGCCGCGGGCGCTCCAGCGCTCTTCGGACCAAAAGTAGGGTGCGGTCAGCTTCCAGAGCTTGGCCAGAAAGCCGTGCGTGGCGGCGAGGCGTCTGCTCAAGCTACGCATATCCGATCCCGCATTGCCGTCGTCCGCCCAGAGCCCAGCACAATTGCACCTCTGCCGCGGACGCTCCGAGCTGCCGCCGCGGAGGTCAGACTACGACCGGTTAAGGTTAACCAAAAGTTAAAGTCGGGACAGATTGGCGACCCACCCTGCCGACCAGAAGAGCGCCATGCCGATCAGCGTGATCAGCAGGGCCCCGCCATAGTCGCTGACCATCGCGAAGGCGCCATTGCCGCCGCTGCCGGATGCCGCGAGCCCGGCGGTGACGGCGTTGCGGGCGAGGATGCTCAGCATGCCGAGCGCGCCCATCGTGATCGCCATGCCGGCTGCGATCGCCACCACGAGCAGCAGGCCCAGCAGCAGAATGTCATTGGCGAGCGCATAGAGCAGGATCAGCACGGCGCCGGTCCAGGCTGGATGACGAACGAGCTGAAGATCTCGTCGAACTGCCAGCGGTGATCGATGGCGACCAGCTGCCGGTCCTTGAACAGGAACGTCGTGACGTCATTGATCCAGACGTGCGGGTGCGCCGCCGCCGGCCGGCACTGGCCGACCAGCACCACGCTGCCGGCGAGCGCGACGATCAGCCCGCGCCGGCC
>DATAOG010000235.1:0-6271 GCA_036265855.1 Geminicoccaceae bacterium
TCGGTCAGGCGAGCGAGCTGCTGCCGGCGATCGCCGGGCTCGGTCTGTTCGGGCTGCTGCTCGCCGGCTTTGCCGCCGTGCAGCATCGCGGCCTGTTCTCGTTGCTGGTCCGGCCGCTGCACCGGCTCGCGAGCAGCCCGACCTGGCAAAACCTGATCGGCAGCGCGGCGGCGCTCGATGCCGAGATCAAAGCCTGCTACCGCGATCGGCGGGCGTTTGGTCGCTGCGCCGCCTGGCGGGCCCTCGCCTGGCTGGCCGGCGGGGTTGAGATCTGGGTCGCGTTTCTGGTCCTTGGCCGGCCGGTCGGGCTGGGCGAGGCGATCGTCCTCGAGAGCCTCGGGCAGGTCGTGCGCAGCGCCGGTTTCGTGGTCCCGGGCGGCCTCGGCCTGCAGGAGGGCGGCATCCTTGCCGCCGGGATCTGGCTCGGTCTGCCTGCCGAGACCGTGCTCTCGGCGGCGCTGCTCAAGCGCGCCCGCGAGATCGCCTTCGGCGTGCCCGGGCTGGTCGTCTGGTCCTGCTTCGTGCGGGTCGGCCGGCGCGCGGCCCGCTCCGGGCCCGCCCTGGTCTCCGGATCGAGCGGATGACCGCCGGTTTTGTCAGCGGCTGCCTGGAAATCGGTCGTCGGTCGCGATAGGTCAGAAACCGACCATCGTCCGGGAAGACCGGTCCGGCGCGATCGGTCTTGGCCGATCGGCCGCTGTGGCCATGGCGCCACAGGCGGACAGGCGGCGGCCTGATGGAACTGTAGATTGCCCTATCGCCGTCCTGCCAATGGGTTAGAGTGAGGGATCGCAAAAATCCGGGCTCGACAAGGGCCCCGGGAGGAGACGATGCATGTCCGGCCCCGCGCTGCGTGTAGTCCTTGCCCAGCCTCGAGGCTTTTGTGCCGGCGTCGAGCGGGCGATCGAGATCGTGGAGCGGGCGCTGCGCCGCTTCGGCGCCCCGGTCTATGTCCGCCACGAGATCGTGCATAACCAGCACGTGGTCGAGGCGCTCAAGAGCAAGGGCGCGCGGTTCGTCGACGAGGTCGACGAGATTCCGGAAGGCGCAGTCACCGTGTTCAGCGCGCACGGGGTCGCCGAGGCGGTCGAGCTGGCGGCGCGCGCCCGCCATCTCGAGGTGATCGATGCCGCCTGCCCGCTGGTCACCAAGGTCCACAAGGAGGGCCAGCGCTACGCCGCCAAGGGCTACGAGGTGATCCTGATCGGCCACGCCGGCCATCCCGAGGTCGAAGGGACAATGGGTCGCATCAAGGGCCGCGTGCATCTGATCTCCGAGGTCGACGAGGTCGCCAGGCTCGAGCCCGCCGATCCCGAGAAGCTCGCCTTCGTCACCCAGACCACGCTCAGCGTCGATGACACCCGTGACGTGATCAATGCGTTGCGCGTCCGCTTTCCGGCGATCGTCGGGCCGGACACGCGCGACATCTGCTACGCCACGCAGAACCGCCAGACCGCGGTCCGGGCGCTCGCCCGGGCGGTCGACCTGATCCTGGTGGTCGGCGCGCGCAACAGCTCGAACTCCAACCGCCTGCGCGAGATCGGGCTCGCCGCGGGACGGCCGTCCTATCTGATCGACAGCGCCGAGAGCCTGGATCTCGCCTGGCTGGACGGCGCGCGCGCGGTCGGCATCACGGCCGGCGCCTCGGCGCCTGAGCTTCTGGTGCAACAGTTGGTCGAGCGACTTGCCGCGCACTACGAGGTCAGGCTCGAAACGCTTGCCGGGATCGAGGAGAACGTCCATTTCCGCCTACCAGCGGAGCTCGCCGAACCGGCCGCCGGCGCGCCCGCGGAGTGACTGCCGGAGCCGTCATGGGCATTCCTTTACGTCAGCAGATCCGGGTCGGCGCCTACGTGCTGAAGCAGCGCCTGCTCGGGCGCGACAAATACCCCGTGGTGCTGATGCTCGAGCCGCTGTTCCGGTGCAATCTCGCCTGCGCCGGCTGCGGCAAGATCGACTATCCGGCGCCGATTCTGAACCGCCGCCTGTCGGTCGAGGAGTGTCTCGCGGCGGCTGAGGAATGCGGCGCGCCGATCGTATCGATCCCAGGTGGAGAGCCGCTGATTCACAAGGACATAGGAAAGATCGTTCAGGGATTGATCGAGCGTCGGAAATTCGTTTATCTGTGCACCAACGCGCTCCTGGTCGAGAAGAAGATCGACCTGTTCACGCCGAGCCCGTATCTGACTTTTTCGATCCACCTGGACGGGCTGCGAGCGCAGCACGACCGCTCGGTCTGCCAGGCGGGCGTGTTCGATCGCGCGGTCGCCGCGATCCGGCTGTTGCGCGCCCGTGGCTTCAGGGTCAACGTCAACGCCACGCTGTTCGATGGCGTGGCGCCCGGCGAGGTCGCCGAGTTCTTCGACTACGTGACCGAGGAGCTGGACATCGAGGGGATCACGGTCTCGCCCGGCTACGCTTACGAACGGGCGCCCGATCAGCAGCATTTCCTCAACCGCCAGCGGACCAAGCAGCTGTTCCGCGACATCTTCCGGCGCGGCCGCGGCAAGCGCTGGCGGCTCAGCCATTCCTCGCTCTACCTCGACTTCCTGGCCGGCAACCAGGAGTACCGTTGCACGCCCTGGGGCAATCCGACGCGCAACATCTTCGGCTGGCAGCGCCCGTGCTATCTGCTCGGCGAGGGTTACGCCAGCTCCTTCAAGGAGCTGATGGCGGAAACCGAGTGGGAGCGTTACGGCACCGGCAACTACGAGAAATGCGCGAACTGCATGGCGCATTGCGGGTACGAGGCGACCGCGATCGCCGATGCGCTGCGGCACCCGCTGAAGGCAGCGCGCGTGGCCGCGCGGCCTCTGAAGACCGAAGGTCCGATGGCGCCCGAGATCCCGCTCGAGCACCAGCGCCCCGCCGAGTACGTGTTCGAGCGTCTGGTCAGCTCCGAGATCGAGAAGTCGCCCGCACAGCCGGGGCGCCGCTCCGACCGGCAGAGCGACGCGGCATAGGCTTGCTGCCGTCGCTGCGGCCTCGGCAGCCGCGCGACCCTGGCGCTCTCGGATCAGTCTCTCGCCGATGGAGGGAGCGGCGGCTCGAAGCAGTGGCCGGCCGTGCGGGCCACCTGATGCAGTCTGCCGAGCGCGCGCCGGGTATCGAGGCCCAGCCGGAGCAGCGCCGCGAGCTCCGAAGGTCGCGCGAGCGCGCTGAGCAGCCGGGCGGGTCGAATCCGGCCCTCGAGGCCGAGGAAGCTCCGGGCGCTCGCGGGTAGCGGCTGCCCGGCGGCGTCGCTGATCGCCCGGACCACGAGGAAGGGCTTGCCGGCAGCGCCCGCCTCTTCGGCGACCGCATGGCTCTCCATGTCGGCCGCCAGCGCGTCGGTGACCGCGAGGAGCCCCTGCTTCTGCGCCGGGGTGACGAGCAGGCGTTCGATGCCCGCGACCGTTCCGATCCGCGCACCAATGCCGGCCTCGGCCAATGCGGCGAGCAGCCGGTCGCGCCAGGCGGCATCGGTCGAGCGGGGCTGGCCCTGCGGCAGGCTCACGGCATCCGCGATGACCAGGTCGCCGGGTCGGAGGTCAGGCGCGAGCCCGGCCGCAAGACCGAAGCTCACGAGCCCAGCCGCCCCTTCGGCGAGCAGCCGCGCGGCCTCTGCCCGGGCTCGCCCCGGGCGCGCCCCGCTGCAGACGATCGTCACCTGGAGCCCGCGCAGGCAGCGGGCCTCGGCGCGCAGGCCGGTGATCACCCCGATCACCCGCCCGCGCGTCCCGCCCCAGGCCCTGGTGCGCGCGCGGCAAGGTTGCTAGCCTCCACCGGCTGAGCACGCTCGGGGAGAAGACCACGGCCATGCGTCTGCTCGCATCGGAGAACGGCTTCGTCCACGTCTGCGGCCAGCGCGGTCACAGCAGCGGCGCGCCCGAGAACACGCTCGCGGCGTTGCGGGCGGCCAAGGCCGCGGGCGCCACGACCGCCGAGATCGGCGTCGTGCTGACCCGGGACGACCAGATCGTGCTGGCCCACGATCTGACCCTCGACCGGACCACCAACGGTCACGGCGCGATCGCGGACCGGACCGCGGCCGAGATCGCCACGCTCGACGCCGGCAGCTGGTTCGGCCCCGACTTTGCGGGCGAGCCCATGCCGAGCTTGCCCGAGGCGATCGAGTTCGCCAAGGCGGAAGGCCTGGGTCTGGTGATCGAGATCAGGGAGCGTGCCCGGGTCGAGCGGCTGACCGAGTCCCTCGCGACCATGCTCGAGGCCACCGGCGCCCGCGATGACGCCCTGCTGATCTCCTTCGACCACGTCGATCTCAGGCGCGTCAAGGAACGGATCCCGCGCCTGCTGACCGAGGGCATCACCCATTGCCGGCACGCCGATCCGGTCGCGGTGGCCCGCGCCGCGCGGCTGGACTCGCTCTCGGTCGAGCTCGCGCGCTGCCATCCCGACGACGCGCGCGCCCTGCACGCGGCCGGCATTGCGCTCCGCTGCCATCTGCCGCCGCCGGCCGAGCTCGCGAGTCTCCAACGCTACGGCCTCGACCCTCTGCCGCCGCTCAGCGAATGGCTCGCGTCCGGGCTGATCGATGCGCTCTCCGGCGAAGACGTGGGCCTCGTCGCCGCCCTGGTCGCGAGCGCACCCCTCCGCTAGCACGCACGAACTCGTACATTGGAACGCCGGTCGGCCGGGCGACCCGGCCGGATCGCGCCGTAGCCGATCGTTGCGCTGGCGGCTACCTCCCGTTCCGAGGGCACACTCACATGCCCCAGGCGACCCGGCGGTCGTTCTGGCGCAGGAGGTTCCGATAGCGGGCGAGCGCCCAGAGCGGAAAATACGCACTGTAGCCGTGATAGCGGAGATAGAAGACGCGCGGGAAGCCGACCGCGTTGTAGAGCTCCTCGTCCCACTTCGCTCCCGCGCGGGGCGCGGCGCTCAGATGATCGATGCCGCGGGCGACCGCCTCGCTCGAGGTCTCGCCGGCGGCCGTCAGGCCGAGCAGCGCCCAGGCGGTCTGGGACGGCGTGCTCGCGACCGGCTCGGCCCGGCGCTCCGGCCAGTAGCTGGCGCAGCTCTCGCCCCAGCCGCCGTCCGCCTGCTGGCGCGCCTTCAGCCAGTCGACCGCCCGGCGCACATGGGGCGAGCTCATGTCCTCGCCCGCGGCGTTGAGCGCGACCAGCGCCGACCAGGTGCCGTAGATGTAATTGGTGCCCCAGCGGCCGAACCAGGAGCCGTCGGACTCCTGCTCGCGGCGCAGGAAGGCGAGGGCCCGCGCCATCACCGGATGGCTCCGATCATAACCCTGCTGGGCGAGCATGCTGATGCAGCGCGCCGTCAGGTCCGCGGTCGGCGGGTCGAGCAGTGCGCCGTGATCGGCGAACGGGATGTTGTTCAGGTAGTAGTGCGTGTTGTCGGCGTCGAACGAGGCCCAGCCGCCGTTCCGGCTCTGCATGCCCAGGACCCATTCGGTGCCGCGCGCGATCGCCTGCCGGTAGCGCCCGGGATCGGCGCGGTGCAGCGCGCAGACGATCACCGCGGTATCGTCGACGTCAGGATAGTAGTCGTTGCGGTATTCGAACGGCCAGCCGCCGGGTCGGAGGTTGGGCCGCATGTTCGCCCAGTCGCCGACCACGTCCAGAATCTGGCGATCGACAATCCAGTCGAGCGCCCGGCGCACGCGGGCATCTGCATTCCCCGCCTCCATCAGCGCATGGCAGGCGAGCGCGGTATCCCAGAGCGGCGAGACGCAGGGCTGGCAGTAGGCGACCTCGCGGTTTTCGACCAGGAGATTGCTGACCGCCCGCTTGGCGATCATCAGATCAGGGTGGTCTTTGGGATATCCCAGGGTCTCGAGGACCATGACCGAGTTGGCGATCGCCGGCAGGATCGCGCCGAGCCCGTCCTCGCCGTTCAGGCGCTCGCTGATGAACGCGACCGCGCGCTCGATCGCGCGCTTGCGGCGCCGCCTCGAGAGGTACGGCTCGATCGCACGGAGGGCGCGGTCGATCGCGAGGAAGAAAGAGCCCCAGGCCGAGCCGGTCGGGTTGCTGATGTAGTGGCGCTCGGCGGCGGGCGGGGTCACGAACAGCTCCTCGACCCCGACACCGCGCGGGTTCTTTGCCCGCGGCTTAAGCGCCATCAGGATCACGAGCGGCGCGATCAGGGTCCGCGACCAATAGGACACCTTGTCGAGGTGGAAAGGAAACCAGCGCGGCAGGAGCATGATCTCGACCGGCATCACCGGCACCGATCGCCATGAAAGAATTGCGAAGAGCGCCAGGAGCACGCGGGTGAAGACGTTGCTCTCGGCGGCGCCCCCGCGTGC
>DATAOG010000236.1:0-2020 GCA_036265855.1 Geminicoccaceae bacterium
AGGTCCTGGTGCCGCTCGCGGCGCTGTCGGGAGGTTGAGACCCGTGGCGCGATGCGCACCGGCGACCATATCAGGATCGGCAGAGGCAAAACCGCGACCGGAGGAGGTTGTCATGACCGAGCTCGCGACCAAGACCTGCACGCCCTGTCGGGGCGGCGTACCGCCGATCGATCGCGAGGAGGCCCAAGCCTATCTCGAGCAGGCGGACGGCTGGGAGCTGCGGGACGACGGCAAACGGATCGAGCGCACGTTCAAGCTCAAGAACTTCCGCGAGGCGCTCGCGTTCGTCGACCGGGTCGGCGCGCTCGCCGAGGCCGAGGGCCACCATCCGGACATCACATTCGGCTGGGGCTACGCCACGGTCTCGCTGCACACCCACAAGATCAAAGGCCTGCACGAGAACGACTTCATCATCGCGGCCAAGATCAACCGGCTGACCGGGCCGGCCGCGACCGGCTAGTCCGCCCGCGCAAGCGCGGGTCGCGCTTGACCGGACCGCGCGCCGGCGCGAAACAGCTCGCCGATGGCGGAGTTCCACACCATCGGCATCGTCGGCGCCGGGGCCTGGGGCACGGCGCTCGCCCAGACGGCGGCGAGGGCGGGAGGGCAGGTCCTGCTGTTCGCCCGGGATCCGGCGTTCGCGCACGCGATCGGCGCGGATCGGCTCAATTCCCGGTACCTTCCCGACGTCGCGCTCGAGCGGTCGATCGAGGCGACCTCCGACATCGACGGGCTCGAGAAGGCCGATCTTTTGCTGCTGACCGTGCCGGCGCAGACGCTCCGGAGTGTTGTGCGCGTCCTGCCGCGGCATCCGGCCCCGCTCGTGATCTGCGCCAAGGGGCTCGAGGCGGCCACTGGCCAGCGTCTCAGTCAGGTCGTGGCGGCCGAGCGGCCGGAAAGCCGGATCGCGGTGCTGTCGGGGCCGAATTTCGCCCGGGAGGTCGCGCTGGGGCTGCCGGCCGCGAGCACGCTCGGCTGCGCCGACGCCGCCCTCGGCCAGGCCGTGGCCGAGGCGCTGAGCGGTCCGAGTTTTAGGGTCTACTGGACCGATGACGTGATCGGCATCGAGATCGGCGGCGCGGTCAAGAACGTGCTCGCGATCGCCGCGGGCGTGGTCGCGGGCCGGGGGCTGGGCGAGAACGCGCGCGCGGGGCTGATCACGCGCGGCCTGGCCGAGCTCGCCCGCCTCGGCGAGGCACTGGGCGCCAGGCGCGAGACCCTGATGGGCCTCGCCGGGCTCGGCGATCTGATCCTCAGCGCCTCGAGCCTGACCTCGCGCAACATGGCGTTCGGCCACGCGATCGGGCAGGGCGCCGACCCGCAGGCGCTGCGCGCGCGACCGGGCCCGCTGGTCGAGGGCGTGTTCACCGCCGCCGCGGTGGCGAGGCTCGCCCGGCAGCGGCGCGTCGAGGTCCCGATCTGCGCCGCGATCGACGCGATCCTCGCCGGCCGCCTCGGGATTGCCGAGGCGCTGGACGCCTTGATGCGCCGCCCGCTGAAAATGGAGCGCGGCTGACTGTCTCCGCCGACAGATGTCGATCCCGAGCGGGAGTGATTGCGCGCCCTGCCGGGGCGACGTAGCCTTTCGATCAAAGAGCGCGCCTTTGATCATCGGCGACGCACAGAGAGGCACCGTTACGCGCAGCTGGATGGCATCCGGATCCACTACGTCCGCGAGGGCAGCGGGCCGCCGCTGCTGCTGATGCACTGACCATCGACCCGATCGTGCCCGGGTTCGAGCAGCGCTATCTTTCGGTCGGCCACTTTCCGGAATCCTGGTACTCGCAGTTCCACCAGCTCGACATGGCGGTCGAGCTGGTGAGCTCGAGCCGGTCAGGCATTCCCTGTCGCACTGGTCCTACGACAAGGACCTGATCACCGACGAGGAGATGGAAATCTATACCGACAATTTCGCAAAACCTGGCAACATTCACGGCGGCTTCAATTACTATCGCGCCAACCTTTCGCTGACGAGCGTGCCCTGGACGCCGCTCGACCGCACGATCTCGGACGTGCCGAT
>DATAOG010000237.1:0-2797 GCA_036265855.1 Geminicoccaceae bacterium
ATGCTGCAGCTGGCCGAGCAGAACATGGCGATGATGATCGTCACCCACGAGATGGACTTCGCGCGCAAGATCGCGAGCCGGGTCGCGTTCATCGATCAGGGCCGGATCCTGTAGCAGGGGCGGCCCGAGCGGATCTTCACCGAGCCGGCCGAGGCCCGCACCCGCGACTTCCTCGACCACTTCATCGTCGGCTGAAGCGGCCCGCGGCACCAATGAGAGCCGGACGGATCGGCGGCGCGGGCCCAGGGCGCCGGGCCTGAAATGGATTACCGGCTCAACTTCTTCTTCGTCTGGCGGCACTTCGATACGCTGCTCGCAGGCCTCCGGGTCAGCCTCGAGATCACCGGGCTCGCGATCGTGATCGGGCTCTTCGGCGGCTTCGTGGTCGCGCTGATGCGCCTCAGCGGGCAGCGCCTGCTCGCCTGGCCGGCGACCGCGTTCATCGAATTCTTCCGCTGCACGCCGATGCTGGTGCAGATCGTCTGGGTGTTCTACTGCCTGCCGATCATGTTCGGGCTTTCGATCAGCCCGTTCGCGAGCGCGCTGCTGGCGCTCGGCCTCAATCTCTCCGCGTTCAACGCCGAGGCTTACCGGGCCGCGATCCAGGCGATCCCGCGCGCGCACTTCGACGCCGGCGTGGCGCTCGGCCTCTCGCCGCTGCAGCGGGTGCGCAAGATCATCCTGCCCCAGGCGCTCCGGCTCGCGGTGCCGGTGCTGATCACCAACGGCATCGGCACGTTCCAGCAGAGCGCGCTCGTCTCGATCGTGGCAATCGCCGATCTGATGTACCAGGGCAAGCTGCTCGCGACCCAGACCTACCGGCCGATCGAGACGCTGACCACGGTCGCGCTGCTCTATTTCGCGATCGCTTTCCCGATCGCCCAGGCGGTAAAGATAGTCGAGGATCGGCTCGCCGCCCGGATCGGCGGCTGAGGGCAGCGCGCCATGAGCTACGATTTCTCGCCCGGCGTGATCGCCGGCTATTTCGACGTGCTGCTGGCCGGCCTGCTGACGACGATCGAGTTCACGCTGATCTGCATCGTGCTCGGCTCGCTGCTCGGCTTCGCGATCAGCCTGATGCGGGTCGGCCGCGCCCGCCCGCTCCGGATCGTCAGCACGGCCTACGTCGAATTCTTCCGCGGCACGCCGGTCCTGGTCCAGCTGTTCTGGATCTTCTTCTGCCTGCCGATCGTGCTCGGGGTCGAGATCGGCAACTTCACGTCCTCGGTGATCGCGCTGACCCTGTTCATGGCCGCGATCTCCTCGGAAAGCTTCCGCGCCGCGCTGCTCGCGATCCCGAGCGATCACACGGACGCCGGCGTGGCGCTCGGGCTCTCGCCCTATCAGCGGGTCCGCCACATCGTGTTCCCGCAGGCAGTCCGCCTCGCGATCCCGACCCTGCTCTCGAACAGCGTCAGCCTGTTCAAGGAGAGCTCGCTGGTCTCGGCGGTCGGGATGAGCGATCTGATGTACGTCGGCCAGAACATCTCCAACATCTCGGCGCGGCCGATCGAGCTTTTGACCACGGTCGCCCTGCTCTATTTCGCGATCGCCTTTCCGCTGACGCGCGCGGTCGCGCACCTCGAGACCCGCATGCTCCGGACCGCCGGCAGCTGAGCGCCCGCGGCCTCGAACCACTGTAGACAAGCAAGATGCAACGAAGCGATCTGCGGCAGCGCCTCAAGCAGGGTGAAATCGTGATCGGCACGATGGTCCAGGAGGTGCGGACGCCGGCCATCGCCCAGATCCTGAAGCAGGTGGGCTTCGACTTTTTGATGCTGGACATGGAGCACGGCGCCTACACGCTCGAGACCGCGGCCGAGATCATCCGCGTGGCCCGGCTTGTGGGCATCGCGCCGCTGGTCCGGGTCGCCGGGCCGCAGTACGAGCTGATCGGCCGGATTCTCGACCAGGGCGCGCTCGGCGTGATGCTGCCCCGGGTCGAGTGCCGGGCGCAGGTCGAGCTGCTCGTGCAGTCGCTCAAATATCCGCCGCAGGGCAAACGCGGCATGTCCTCGGACGCGCCGCACAGCGGCTACGATTTCCGGCCGCTCGCCGAGTTCATCGCGATCAACAACGAGGACACGATCGCGATCGCGCAGATCGAGCGCAAGGCCGCGATCGATGACATCGACAACATCCTGTCGGTGCCGGGGCTGGACGTGGCGCTGGTCGGCCCGGAGGATCTCTCGGTCTCGCTCGGGCTCGGCGGGACGGATGCGCCCGCCCGGGTCCAGGCCGCGATCGAGGCGATGATCGCCGCCGCCGCCCGCCAGGGCGTCGTCTCCGCGATTCACATGGCCGATGTCGAGGCGCTGCAGGCCTGGCTCGCGCGCGGCATGGGCTGCGTCATGTATTCGTCCGACCTGGGTTTCCTGATGGGCGACCCGAGCCGCGGCGGGCTCGAGCGCCTGCGCGCCGGCATCCGACCGGCAACGCTCGCTCCGGTGCCGGGCCAGGCTCGCGCAGGCGGCGCCGGCGGCGCGGGGGACTGACCGTCGCCCGGCTCTTGGTGCCGGGCGGGACGCAATGGCATCCTTGAGCCGTGCCGGCGCGCCGTTGATCCCTCGGCCGCCGCACCCCTGCCGCGGGAGGTGTCGCGATGCCCTACACCGTCTCTGAAACGGCCGACTCGATCGGCACCATCACGCTCGATCACGAGCGCCGGCGCAACGCGCTCTGCCGGGCGCTGGTCGAGGAGGTCATGGCCGCGCTTGGATCGTTCCGCGAGGCGAAGGCGCGGGTCGCGATCCTCCGCGCTAGGCCCGGCAGCCGCGTGTGGTCGGCCGGCCATGCG
>DATAOG010000238.1:0-3341 GCA_036265855.1 Geminicoccaceae bacterium
CCAGATCCTGGCCATCGCGCTGGGCGCGAAGACCTACAAGCTTGACCGCGGCCATCGCGGCGCCAACCAGCCGGTGCAGGACCTGACCACGGGCAAGGTCGAGATCACCAGCCAGAACCATGGCTTCGCGGTCCGGCCGGAGAGCCTGCCCGCGGGTGTCGAGGCGACGCATATCTCGCTGTTCGACGGCTCGCTCGAGGGCCTGAGCCTGCGCGAGCGGCCGGTATTCTCGGTCCAGTACCATCCCGAGGCGTCGCCGGGTCCGCAGGACAGCGCCTATCTGTTCGAGCGTTTTCTCCGGCTGATCGAGCGCCGCTGATGCCCAGGCGCACAGACATCGCGTCGATTCTGGTGATCGGCGCGGGGCCGATCGTGATCGGCCAGGCCTGCGAGTTCGACTATTCCGGGACCCAGGCGATCAAGGCGCTCAAGGCCGAGGGCTACCGGGTGATCCTGGTCAACTCGAACCCGGCCACGATCATGACCGACCCGGAGCTCGCGGATGCGACCTATGTCGAGCCGATCACGCCCGAGGTCGTGACCCGGATCATCGCCGCCGAGCGGCCGGACGCGTGCCTGCCGACCATGGGCGGCCAGACCGCGCTCAACATGGCGCACACGCTCGCCGAGGACGGCACCTTCGCGCGCTACGGGATCGAGCTGATCGGCGCCTCGCAGGCGGCGATCGCCAAGGCCGAGGACCGCGAGCTGTTCCGCGACGCGATGACGCGGATCGGGCTCGAGATGCCGGCGAGCGTGGTCGTGCGCACGCTCCCCCAGGCGGCCGCAGCGCTCGCCCAGGTCGGCCTGCCGGCGATCGTGCGGCCGAGCTACACGCTCGGCGGCTGGGGCGGCGGCGTCGCCTACAATCGCGAGGAATTCGAGCAGGTGGTCGCAGCCGGGCTCGACGCCTCGCCGATCAACGAGGTCCTGGTCGAGGAGTCGGTGCTGGGCTGGAAAGAGTACGAGATGGAGGTTGTGCGCGATTGCGCCGACAACTGCATCATCGTCTGCTCGATCGAGAACCTCGACCCGATGGGCGTGCACACCGGCGACAGCATCACGGTCGCCCCGGCGCTGACGCTGACCGACAAGGAATATCAGCGGATGCGCAACGCCGCGATCGCGGTCCTGCGCGAGATCGGCGTCGACACCGGCGGCTCGAATGTCCAGTTCGCGGTTAATCCGGCCGACGGCCGGATGGTGATCATCGAGATGAATCCGCGGGTGTCGCGCTCCTCGGCGCTGGCCTCCAAGGCGACCGGCTTCCCGATCGCCAAGGTCGCGGCCAGGCTCGCGGTCGGCTACACGCTGGACGAGATCACCAACGACATCACCGGCGTCACGCCCGCCGCGTTCGAGCCGACGATTGATTATATCGTCACCAAGGTCCCGCGCTTCACGTTCGAAAAATTTCCGGAGACCGAGCCGATTTTGACGACTTCGATGAAGTCGGTCGGTGAGGTCATGGCGCTCGGCCGGACATTCGCGGAATCGCTGCAGAAGGCGCTGCGCTCATTAGAGACCGGCCTCGAAGGCCTGGATGAGGTCGAGGTCGATGGCCTTTCCGACCCCGACCGGCCGCAGGATGCGCTGCGGGCGGCGCTCGGCCGGCCGACTCCAGATCGCCTCCGGGTGATCGCCCAGGCGTTCCGCGCCGGGCTCGGCCTGCGCGAGATCCAGTCCGCCTGCCATTATGATCCCTGGTTTCTCGAGCAGATCCGGGCGCTGGTTCACATCGAGGAGCGGATCGGCCGGGACGGTCTGCCGGACAGCGCCGGCGAGCTGCGCGAGCTGAAGGCGATGGGCTTCTCGGACGCGCGCCTTGCCAGGCTCGCGCGTCTGGAGGAAGCCGAGGTCGCGGCCTGCCGGCGGGCGCTCGGCGTGCATCCGACCTTCAAGCGGGTCGACACCTGCGCCGCCGAGTTCGAGGCGAGGACGCCCTATCTCTACAGCAGCTACGAGACCGGTCTCGGCGACGGCGATCGTGCCGAGTGCGAGGCCTGGCCCAGCCAGCGACGCAAGGTGATCATCCTGGGCGGCGGGCCCAACCGGATCGGCCAGGGGATCGAGTTCGACTACTGCTGCGTGCACGCCGTCCTCGGCCTCGCCGAGGCGGGCTTCGAGACGATCATGGTCAACTGCAACCCGGAGACCGTATCGACCGACTACGACACCGCGGATCGGCTGTACTTCGAGCCCTTGACCGTTGAGGACGTGCTCGAGATCGTGCGGGTCGAGGCGAGCGCCGGCGAGCTTCTGGGCGTGATCGTCCAGCTCGGTGGCCAGACGCCGCTCAAGCTCGCGCATCCGCTCGCCGACGCCGGCGTGCCGATCCTCGGCACCGCGCCCGATGCGATCGATCTGGCTGAGGATCGCGAGCGCTTCCAGAAGCTCCTTAAGGAGCTCCGCCTGCGCCAGCCGGCCAATACCATCTGCACCGACCCGGCCGATGCCGAGGCCAAGGCAGAGCGGCTGGGCTTTCCGGTTGTGCTGCGGCCATCCTACGTGCTCGGCGGCCAGGCGATGCGGATCGTCCATAGCGCCGCTGAGGTCGCACAATTCATGGCGAGCGCGGGCAGGCTCAGGGAGCTCGGGCCGATCCTGATCGACCGCTACTTGCAGGACGCGATCGAGGTCGACGTCGACCTGATCGCCGATCGCGGCCGGGTGTTCGTCGCCGGAATCATGGAGCACATCGAGGAGGCCGGCATCCAGTCCGGCGATTCCGCCTGCTCGCTGCCGCCGCATTCGCTGGATGCCGAGCTCCTGGCTGAGATCCGGCGCCAGGCCGAGATCCTGGCGCGGGCGCTGAAGGTGCGCGGCCTGATGAACGTACAGATGGCGATCAAGGGCCGGGAAGTGTTCATCCTCGAGGTCAATCCGCGGGCCTCGCGCACGGTGCCCTTCGTCGCCAAGGCGATCGGCAAGCCGATCGCCAAGATCGCGGCCCGGGTCATGGCCGGCGAGAGCCTGGCCGGCTTCGATCTGACCGAGCGGCCGCCGGATCACGTCGCGGTCAAAGAGGCGGTGTTCCCGTTCGCGCGCTTCCCTAACGTCGATTCCCTGCTCGGCCCGGAGATGAAGTCGACCGGCGAGGTCATGGGGCTGGACCGCGATTTCGGCGCCGCCTTCGCCAAGTCCCAGCTCGCCGCCGGCAACCAATTGCCGGGCCGGGGCAACGTCTTCATCTCGGTGCGCGACCCAGACAAGCCCGCGATGGTCGAGCTCGGGCAGCGCCTGCTGGCGAACGGCTTCCGGCTGGTCGCGACCCGCGGCACCGCCGCCCATCTGCACCAAGCCGGCCTCGAGGTCGAGCCGATCAACAAGGTCTTCGAAGG
>DATAOG010000239.1:0-3867 GCA_036265855.1 Geminicoccaceae bacterium
GCCGGCTCGCGACAAGCGGTCAGGACGTGACCTTCATCGCCCGCGGGGCGCATCTCGATGCCATCCGGCAACGCGGGCTTCGGCTCGAGAGCGCGCTCGGCGACATCACCGTCCAACCGGCACAAGCGAGCGACGACCCGGCGAGCATCGGCCCGGTCGATCTCGTGATCTTCGCGGTCAAGCTCTACGACACCGAGGCGGCTGCGGAGGGGTGCCGGCCGCTGGTGGGAGATGCGAGCGGCGTGGTTACGTTCCAGAACGGCGTCGACAGCCCGGAGGTCCTGAGCCGCGTTCTCGGCCGCGAGCATGTGATCGGCGGGGTCGCCCAGATCGCCTCGGTGGTCGCCGCACCGGGGCTAATCAAACACACCGGCACGATGGCCCGCTTCGCGTTTGGCGAGCTCGAGGGTCGCGGTTCGGCGCGCGTCGAGGCGCTCGCGGCAGCGATGCGGCCGCGGGCATCGAGCACGTGGTCAGCGAGGCGATCGGACGCGACATCTGGGCCAAGATGGTGTTCCTCGCGACCTTCGCCGGCCTGACCGCGCTGATGCGCCTGCCGATCGGCCCGATCCGCGCCGACCCGGAGACCCGCGCGCTCTACCGGGACGGGCTCGCCGAGGCGCTCACGGTCGCCCGGGCCCGCGGGGTCGGGCTTCCGGACGATTTCGTGAGCGCGACGCTCGCCCGCACCGACCAGCTGCCAGAGGGGATGAAATCCTCGATGCTCGGGGACCTCGAGCGCGGCAAGCGCCTCGAGCTGGCCTGGCTCTCCGGGACGATCGTCCGGATGGCGGCCGAGCTCGGGGTGCCGACGCCCGTCCACGGCCTGATCGCGACCGCGCTCAAGCTGCACGCGAACGGTCGTGGCTGAGCAGACGATCTACCTGGTTCGGCACGGCGAGACCGAATGGAACCGCGAGGGCCGGGTCCAGGGCCATCTGGATTCGCCTCTGACGCGAAGAGGACGGGAACAGGCGCGCCGGGCCGGCCGGACGCTCGCGGCCCTGCTCGAAGGCGAGCCGCCGTTCGTGCTGCTGGCGAGCCCGCTCGGCCGCGCCGAGGCGAGCGCCAAGCTGATCCTCGAGACGTTGGGACCGGAGATCACCGAGTGGCGCACCGACGATCGCCTGAAGGAAATCTCCTGGGGCCGGTGGGAGGGGTTGACCCGCGCCGAGATCGCCGCCCGCGACCCCGAGCTCTGGCGCTGGCGCGAAGCCGATCGCTGGCGCAACCCGCCGCCAGAGGGCGAGAGCCACGCGATGCTCGCGGATCGCGCGCGAAGCTGGCTCGAGAGCGTCGCCGGCCGGCCGCGCCTGATCGTGATCGGCCACGGCGCCTGGGGCCGCGCGTTGCGCGGCGTCTACCAGAACCTCATGCCCGAGCGGATCGACGCCCTCGACGAACCGCAGGACGCCCTCTTCCGGCTAGCCGCCGGCGCGGTGGTGCGAATTCCGATCGACCCGGGCTGACCCGCGCTCCGGCGCACCGGAGCTCAGCGCAGCTCGCGCTCGAGGGCGGCGAAATTCCCGCTCAGCGAGCGGCTGGTGCGGGTCAGGAACTGGCCGGCATTGCGCAGATTCTTGATCGCGAGCTTGGCGAGCCACAGACCCGCGAACATCGTGACCCCGCCGACGATCAGATAGCCGAGCCAGAGCGCGAGCGGGGCAGGCATGAACTTGCCGACCAGTTCGGACAGTCCCATCAGCACGATCAGGAGCGCCACGAACAGGACCAGGATCGCCGCCACCATCAGGCCGAGACCGACCGCCAGCTGCCCGATCCGCTCACCCATCTCGGCCTTGGCGAGCGCGATCTCCTGCTGGATGAGCCGCAGCGTCGCGCGCTGCAGATCGACAAACAGGCCCGGCAAGGGGCGAGCGTTCTGGTCGGCGTCCATGGGCGTGCTCCCCGAGAGGCGATCCTTGGTGATGCTAGGGCTCTTGAGCCCCAACGCGAGGCGCCGAACGACCGTTCCGAGTCACGGCCCTCGCGGTGTGGCGAGCCGGATCAGCGGCCGCGCCGCGGACGCGAGCATCCGGTGCGGCCGCGCTCACTTCTCGCCTCGGACCGCCGCGACCGCATCCTTGGCGAGCCTGGCGAGCTGCGGCTCGCGCTCGGTATCGATCGTGGCGGTCACGGTCATGCCGGCGCGGAGCGGCGGCTGCCCAGGGCGCGGATGGACCGCGATCCGGACCGGCAGGCGCTGCACGACCTTGACCCAGTTGCCGGTCGCGTTCTGCGGCGGGATCAGGGCGTACTCGGCGCCGGTTGCGGGGCTGATGCTGGCGACCTCGCCCTCCCAGCTGTCGCTCGAATAGGCGTCGACCGCGATCTCGACGCGCTGGCCGGCCAGGACGTGCTCGAGCTGGGTCTCCTTGAGATTGGCCTCGACCCAGGTGCTCGCCGGGTCGATGATGCTGAACGCGGGCTCGCCCTCCTTGACCCACTCGCCAGGCTGCAGGCGCATCCGGCTGACGATGCCGTCGACCGGGGCGCGAACCTCGGTCTTGTCCAGATGCAGCGCGGCCATGTCGCGCTCGGCCTCGGCCGCGCGAAAGTCGGGGTGCAGCTCGACCGCGCTCGCCGGATCGTCGCCGAGCTTGGCGAGTACGGTGCGCAGCTTCTCGCGCAGGCCGGTGACCCGCTCCTTGGCGGTCGCGAGATCCATCTCGGCCTCATCCAGCTTCGCTTGCGCGGCGATGCCCCGGCCCTGCAGCTCGCGCTGCCGCTGGGCCTGCTGCTCGGCGAAGTCGACCCGCGCCTTGGCCTCGTCGATCTCGGCCTCGACCTGGTGGAACTCGGCGCGCGAGGCCTCGATGTCATGCCGGACCGCGAGCACCTTGGCCTCGGCCAGATCGAGCGCGATCCGGAACGACTCCGGGTCGATCCGGAACAGCATGTCGCCCTTCTTGACCAGCTGGTTCTCGACAACCTGGACGCTGATCACGTGACCGTCGACCTCGGGACTGATCGCGATGATGTCGGACTTCACGTAGGCGTTCTCAGTCGAGACGTAGCGGCCGCTGGTGGCGTACCAGTAGAGCCCGACGGCGGCCGCGAGCGCCGGCACGAAGCCCAGCAGCACCGGGCGCAGCCCGCGGCGCCGGCGCTCAGGCGCTTCAGGCTTTGGCGGCGCCTGCTCGGTCATCTGCGCCCTCGTGACCGGGCGGAGGCGGCCCTCCACCGCTGCCGTTGCCGTTGATCCGCAACAGATTGGCCTTGATCACCAGCAGCGTGTCGACGAAGCGCTGGCGTTCGGCTTCCTGAAGGCCGTCCATGGCATCCGCGCGCAGCTCGGCGGCGAGCGCCCGCAGCCCGCGCATCAGCGCCTGGACCTCGCCGGTCAGATGCAGCCGCTTGGCACGCCGATCAGCCGGGTCGGCCCGCCGCTCGACCCAACCCTTGGCCTCGAGCCGGTCGAGCAGCCGGCCGAGCGAGGCCTTCTCGATCTCCAGGATTTCGGCGAGCTCGGACTGGGTGATGCCCTGATTGCGGAACAGATTGTTGAGCACCCACCATTGCGAGCGGGTGAGGCCGAGCTCCCGTGCGCGCCGATCGTAGGCGACGCGCATTAGGCGCGCGACGTCGTGCACCAGGAACCCGAAATTGCGTTCGGGCGACGGTTCCTCCATGTCCGGGACAATAGTTGCTTAGCTTATAGTTGGCAAGCACAAGGTTGACCAGCTCACCGGCTGCGAAGGCAAAAAGATGCCTCGAAAAAAAAGGCCCGGGTGGTCAGCCCGGGCTCTTGACTGCGGCAGGTCCAGTCCGCTCAGATCTCGCCTTTGCTCATCTGGTCGGCGATGTAGTCGGCTTGGCGGATCGCGAGCGTCACGATCGTGAGCGTCGGGTTCTCGGCGGCGCCGG
>DATAOG010000240.1:0-4058 GCA_036265855.1 Geminicoccaceae bacterium
CGGCGGATCCTGTCGCGGACGCCGATGGGCCGCTGCGGCAAGCCGGCGGAGGTCGCCAAGGTCGCCCTGTTCCTCGCGAGCGACGAGGCGAGCTACATCACGGGCCAGACCATCTACCCCGACGGCGGCCGGCTCGCGCTCAACTATACGGTGCCGGTGCCGGAAAGCTGACCGGCCAGATTGTTGCCAATCGGCAACAGCCTTCCCATCTGGTCGGCAGGACCCTAGAAAACCGGATGGTGCGGCCCTTACCCGACCTTTGTCCGGGGGAGTAGACGATGGATCGACCGTTGATGCCGAAAGCCACGGCCGTGTGGCTCGTGGACAACACGGGCTTGACCTTCGAGCAGATCGCGGATTTCTGCGGCCTGCACCCGCTCGAGGTCAAGGGCATCGCGGACGGCGAGGTCGGCGCCGGGATCCGTGGCCTCGATCCGGTGGCGGCCGGCCAGATCGAGCGCGGCGAGATCGAGCGCTGTCAGAAGGACGCCAACGCCCGGCTCAAGCTCGCCCGCCCGGCGGCGGCCGACATCAAGCTGCCCCGACGCCGGGAGCCGCGCTACACGCCGTTGTCCAAGCGCCAGGACCGGCCGGACGCGATCGCCTGGCTTTTGCGCCATCATCCGGAGCTGTCCGACCAGCAGATCTGCAAGCTGCTCGGCACGACCAAGAACACGGTCAACGCGGTGCGTGATCGCACCCATTGGAAGAGCAGCGAGATCCGGCCGCGCGACCCCGTGCTGCTCGGGCTCTGCAATCAGGTCGATCTGGATACCGCGGTGATCGCCGCCCGGGCGGCGCAGAGGCAGCACGAGGAGATCGACTTCGCCGCCGCCGAGCGCGCGCTGCTCGAGATCGAGACCGATTGACCGGCGATCAGAGACCGAAGCTGCCGCCGACGCCGATGCCGAGCCAGTTCGGCAGGATGCCGAAGCCGTAGCTCCGGGCGTAGTCGTCGGGAAACAGGGCCGCGGCGGTGCGCCAGAGCAGGCGCTGGAAGTTCCGGTCGGTGGGACCGGCCACCCGATCCTCCTCACCGACGGCGTCGAGCGGCTGGTCGCCTTGGCAGAAGACCGCGAACACGCTGAGCCTGTCCGTGGCGGGTAGCGTGGTGACGCTGTCCGGCGCACGACATGCGACCGCGGCCGGGGGTTCCTGCGCCGCGTCCAGGATCACGACCAGATGCGGCTCCGATACCGCCACCTGCTCCGGAATAGTCGTGAAGCTAACCCTGAGGCCGGCCACCCCCTCGGCCACCGCCCGGGTGACCAGGTTGTCGAGGCGGGCCTTGTCCATACCGAACGGGTTGCCGCGGACCATCGCCCGGATCGGCCCCTGCTTGTAATGCTCGACCAGCGCGCGGCGGGCGTCCTCGCCAGGGGCGCCGGTGCGTACCGGCTCTTGCGCGCAGCCCGCCAGCAGGCCGCCTCCGACCAGGATCGCAGGCAGCCAAGCCGCCCGCCCGCCGATGACCGTGAACCGATCAGGCGTGGTCGGCACTCTCGCCCTGATCTTGCTCCCTGGGGGCGGGCTCGCGGTCGGCGCCAGTCAGCGCCGGGGAGGTGGACTGCCAGTGGCGCGCCGACAGCAGCCGGCGGTCGCGCTCGATCCAGGCGGCGATCTGGCGGAGCGCCTCGGCCGCGCTCGACGGCAGGGTGCCGGGGCTGATCAGGACCCGGAGCGGCACGTCGTCGATGAGCTCGTGATCGAGTTCGACCGATAGCCCGACGTCCTCGGAGTTGGCCGCCGGATAGGCGTCGAAGCGGACGAACGGCTCCGGCTCCCGCTCGGTATAGCGCTCCAGAAGGTGACCCTTGGTCGGCCTCGCGGCGGGCGCCTCGAAGATGCCGCGCATCAGCCGGCGCTTGAGCTCCTCGGGCTGGTTGTGGAACATCTCTCGCGCCCTGCGGAGCGCATCGAGATCACCGGAGTTGAGACCCCGGTCGATCCGGACCCGGAGCAGCGAGTCTTCGCCCATCGCGGCGATCACGAGCGGGCGCAGCTCCTGCAGGAAATGCCGGAGCGCGCGCCGTTCGCCGACGTAACGTTCACCGTCCATGGGCGTTCTGCCGTGCCGTTGGTGGCTCCGATTAACCGGATGTTAAGGGTTCGCGGAGACTTCGACAATCGCGAATACTATTAAAATGCCGCCCTCTGGGGCGCGGCGCAGCGCGAAACAAGGTTTACGGCTCGGACCGCCCTGCGGGTCAGCTCTTCGCCGGCCGGGGGTGGCCCGGCATCAGCTGGTAGGGGTGGACCCAGCCGGGCAGCGCCGCGATCCGTGCGAGCCAGGCTTCGATGTTCGGATAGTCGGCCCAGGCGACCCCGAACTCGTCCGGCCAGTACAGGTAGCCGCAGATCGAGAGGTCGGCGATCGAAGCTCGCTCGCCGGTCACGAACGCGCGGCCGGCGAGCTGGCGCTCCAGCAGGGCCAGGTTGGTGTTGACCCGGCTCCGCAGGAACTCGGTCACCTGCGACTCGCCGGTCTTCTGGAACCGGAGCAGGAACCGGAGCGTCCCGATGTAGCTCGTCAATTTGTGGTTGTCCCAGAGCAGCCAGCGCAGAATCTCGCGCCGCTGATCCTCGTCCTGCCAGCCGAACCTGCCGAAGCGGGCGGCCAGGAAGTCGAGGATGACGCCCGACTGGCTCCAGCGCCGGCCCTGATGCTCCAGCACTGGCACCTCGCCCATGGCGTTGATCTCGCGAAACTCCGGCGTGCGGGTCTCGCCGTTGAAGTAGTCGACGTACCGGGCCTCCCAGTCGGCGCCGCACAGGTTCAGCATCAAGGCCGCCTTGTATGCGTTGCCCGACTGGGCGAAGCAGTAGAGCCGAAAATCCGCCATCGGTCCGTCCTCGCCTGTGCCTGCCCCTAAGCAGCAGGATCGCGAGCGCAAGGCAAGAGCCGGAGCGCACCGCATGGGCGCCGCTTGCGCGCCGGGCGCGCAGTCACCATCTAGCGCGCAGGCCAGTTCCGACGTTTGCCGGTTGCTGTCGCTGCCTCGCTCTCTGGCGTTGCCTGCTACGCTCCACTAAGACGTTGAGACTGTCTTCGCGCCGCGGCATGCCGCCCGGCGCGCACTTCGCCAAACGAGGTTACGTTCTTGAAGACCGGAACAGTCAAATGGTTCAATGCCACCAAGGGTTATGGCTTCATTCAGCCCGACGGCGGTGGCAGTGACGCCTTCGTACACATCTCCGCGGTCGAGCGGGCGGGGATCGATCGCCTGAACGAGGGCCAGCGGGTCGAGTACGAGCTGGTGCGCGGCCAGAACGGCAAAACTTCGGCCGAAAATCTGAAGCTCGTCAACTAGTCGCACGGTCTGCGAGCCCCCTTGGGCGACCGAGGGGGCTTTTTCGTGCCGAGATTCTGGTGCCGGGCCTCAGGGCCGGGCCGCGCGGTTGCCCGCGATCGGATTGACAGGCGATTGCTCCTAGGATAGGAATAAAGGCTGAAACCGCGGCCCTTTGGTGCCGCGCGCTCGCGAACGCTAACGTTAACGCGTCGTCAATCAATCGCGGTGAGGCTGGTCGGCACCCCGGCAAAGGTGGCTTTGACCATGATTCCGCCCTGTCCGTTGCAGTTCGCCCTCTGGGGCTCGGCGCTCTACACCGAACTCGCGGCCGGCCTCTGGCGGGCGCTCGCGTCGCCCTGGCTGGAGCCCGGATCGCAAGGCCCGATCTCGGCTGCCGACCGCGGTGGGGCGGAGCATCTCCGGACTGCCGATGCGTCAAATTGCGATCGCTCGCAAGTCCATTTCGAGCCAATCGTGGAAATGCCTTCGGGGGAAGCTCCCGATTGCCGCGTGATCGAGGTGCCGCGCGCACGATGGCCGGGCCGGCGCGCGACCGGCGGTAACCTGTCGGACCGGGGTTGAAGCCCGGGACGACAGGTCCGGCTGTTCGGCTCTGGCGGCGCCCTTTCGGCACTAAGCTCGGCCTCCATCTCGACCGCAGCTAAGGCTGGGCTTCGAAAGGGGCCGGCGCGTAGGTATAGCCGTCGACCGCCAGCAGATAGCCATCGAGATAGCTCGCCGGCAGCTCCAGCCGCTCCTGGTCCA
>DATAOG010000241.1:0-2518 GCA_036265855.1 Geminicoccaceae bacterium
CATAGTGCCAAAGGCGCTGGGCTGAGCTCGCGTGCGGCGGCGGCGCCATCGGCTCAGCCGAGCTTCAGCCGGTCGAGGCCGACCAGCCGGGCGTAGATCGCGAACAGCACAAGCGTCGCCGCCAGCAGCACGGCGCCCAGCGCCGAGGCCATTCCCCAGTTGATCGTCTGGTTCGTGAAGAAGGCGACGAAGTAGCTGACCATCTGGTCGTTGGTGCCGCCGACCAGCGCCGGCGTGATGTAGTAGCCGATCGCGAGGATGAACACGAGCAGGCAGCCGGCGCCGATCCCGGGCACGGTCAGCGGCAGATAGACCTTGACGAAGGCGCGCAGCGGCCTTGCCCCGAGCGAGGCGGCCGCGCGCGCCAGCTGCGGCGGGATCCCGCGCATGACGCTGTACAGCGGCAGGACCATGAACGGCAGCAGCACGTGGGTCATCGCGACGTACAGCCCGAAGCGGTTGTAGACCAGCTGCAGCGGCTGGTCGGTGAGCTTCAGCGCCTGCAGCGCGCCGTTGATCGGCCCCTCCCGCTGCAAGAGCACCACCCAGGCCGCGGTGCGGACCAGAAGCGACGTCCAGAACGGCAGCAGCACCAGGATCATCAAGAGATTGCTGACCCGGACCGGCAGCGTCGCGAGCTTGTAGGCGAGCGGATAGCCGAGCAGCAGGCAGAGGAGCGTGACCCCGACGCCGATCGTGAACGTCCGCTGGAAGATGTCGAGATAGATCGCCTGCTGCGCCGGCACCCTTACGATCGCGCCCTGCGCATCGAGCTGACGGTCGAGCGCCGCCAGCAGGTAGATCGGCGTCCAGGGTGCGGCCGCGCGCCGGATCACGAGCCAGGTCGGGCGCTCGCCCCAGGCCGGATCGAGCCCGATCAACGTCTCGCGCCACGAACGCTGCGGCCGGTCGGGCAGCTTGCGCGCGGTCGCGAACAGCAGCGAGCGGAAGTCCGGCTGGTCGTAGGCCAGGCGCTTGGCGGCGATGCCGAGCGTCTTGGCGGCGTAGGTCTGGCGAAGTTCGGTCGCGAAAGTGGCGAACACCGGCTCCTCCGGCAGGCCTTCGGCGTCCCAATCGCGGATCGCCGCCGCGGTCGCCGGCATGACCTCGCGCAGCTCGGGATTGCCGACGCTGCGCGCCAGCATGCCGGCGATCGGCAGCAGGAAGAAGACCAGGAGGAACAGGAGCGCCGGCGCGAGGAGCGCCGCGGCCTCGAGCCGGCGCCAGCGCCCGGCGCGCCGCAGCCGCCGGCGCAGCGCCGCCCGCTCCAGCGCGGCGCCGGCCGGGGTCGCGGCCCGCTCGAGCGCCACCGCTGCCGGACTACTGCGCGGCCCAGGCGGTGAACCGCGCGTTCAACGGCTCGATGTGGTCGACCCAGAACCCGGTGTCGAGCTGGATCGCATCCTTCAGGTTCTCGGGCGCGGTCGGCAGGTTCTCGAGCAGCGACGGATCGATTTGGCTCGCGGCGTTCTTGTTGGTGACGCCGTACGCGATCGCCTTCGGCAGGTCCTTCTGGTGCTCGGGCTCGCTCGCGAACGCGATGAACTTCAGCGCCGCGTCCTTGTGCGGCGAGTTCTTGAGGATCACCCAGCTGTCGACCGCGTAGATGCTGCCCGGCCAGACGATCTTGAAATTGCGCTTGTCGTTCTTGTCGGCGGCCGAGATCCGGCCGTTGTAGGCGCTGGTCATGACCACCTCGCCCGAGCCCAGGAGCTGGATCGGCTGGGCGCCCGCCTCCCACCAGATCAGGTCGTTCTTGATCGTGTCGAGCTTGGCGAACGCCCGGTCGACGCCCTCCTTGGTGCCCAGCACCTGATAGACCTGGTCGGGCGGCACGCCATCGCCCATCAGCGCGAACTCGAGCGTGTACTTCGGCCCGCGACGCAGGCCGCGCTTGCCCGGGAACTTCTTGGTGTCGAAGAAGTCGGCCCAGCTCTTGGGCCCGTCCTTGAGCTTGTCGCCGTCATAGGCGATCGCGGTCGACCAGACGATCGTGCCGACCCCGCAGTCGTTGACCGCGGCCTTGATGAACTGGTCCTTGCCGCCGACCGCCTGCCAGTCGATCGGCGCGTACAGGCCCTCCTCGCAGCCGAGCACCAGCTCCTCGGCCTCGACCTGGACGACGTCCCATTCCTGGCCGCCGCCCTCGACCTTGGCGCGGATCGCGCCGACGCCGCCGTTCCAGACGTCCTCGACCAGATCGATCCCGGTCGCCTTCTTGAACGGCTCGAAGTAGACCCCGCGCTGGGCGTCCTGATAGCTGCCGCCCCAGGAGGTCACGGTCAGGTCGGCAGCCCCCGCCGACCCCGCGCAGAGGCCGAGCGCGGCCCCCGCCACGACCGAAAACAGCTGCCTCGTCATGATGCTCTCCCTGATGCTCCCCGGCGCCGACCCGGCCGACGCTCGTTCGCGTGCCTCAACAGTCGCGGAATCGCCGCATCACGGCAAGAGGCTCGCGGCACCCTACGGCGGCAGCCGAGGGCTCCCGGTCAGGAGGCGTCAAGCGCGCCGGCCGATT
>DATAOG010000242.1:0-13461 GCA_036265855.1 Geminicoccaceae bacterium
CACCTCCTGCTTGTAGGCCTGCGCCTCCTGCGCGATCCGCTCAGCCTCGCCGCGGGCGCGGGGCAGAATGTCGTTGGCGAACGCCTCGGCTTCGTTCTGGGCCCGCTCCCGGTCGGCCTGCGCGCGCTGGACGTCCCTAAACGCCTCGATCACCTCGCTCGGCGGGTCGACCTTCTGCAGCTGGACCTGGGTGATCAGGATGCCCGCGCCGTAGCTGTCGAGGATCGCCTGGGTCTGGTCGCGCGCATGCTGCTCGATCGCGCCGCGCGCCTCGGTGGTCGCCTCCGCGATCGGGGTCTTGCCGATGATCTCGCGCATCGCGCTCTCGGCCACCGCCTTCACGGTCGCTTCCGGATCCCGGACGTTGAACAGGAACTGGCCGGCATCCTTGATCATCCAGAGCAGCACGAAGTTGATGTCGACGATGTTCTCGTCGCCGGTCAGCATCAGGCTCTCGTTCTGGACCTCGCGGGACGAGCCGCCGCCGCCGATCTCCGCGGCCGACCGGAAGCCGACCTCGACCCGATTGGAGCGGGTCACCTTGGGCATGAACACGGTCTCGATCGGCGCCGGAACGTGCCAGTTGAGACCCGGCTGCGTGGTCTTGATCCACTGGCCGAACCGCAGCACGACGCCCTGCTCGTCCGGCTGGACGCGATAGAAGCCGCTCGCCAGCCAGACCGCGATCAGGATCAGCGGAATTGCGACCAGCGCCTTGCGATTGCCGCCGAAGCCGCCGCCGGGTCCTCCCGGGAACAGCTTCCTGACCTTCTCCTGGCTGCGCCGCAGCAGCTCCTCGAGATCGGGCGGCTGCTGGCCGCCCGGGCGCCCGCCCCAGGGTCCCTGACCGCCGCCTCCCTGCCAGCCGCCCCCCTGATTGCTCCACGGCATCGGACGCTACCTCATCGCTGCTGCGGCGGTGCCCCGAGGCTTTGCCCCCGCTCCGGCGTCCTCTATATCACCAGGGCCGGAGGCGCCAGGGCGAGAATCGTGCCCATCGCACTCCTGGCCGCGATATCGTGCTGCGCGGAAGAGTATTCAACCATGGCTGAGGTCAGTCGCGAACAGGTCCTCGAAGCTCTTGCGGGCGTCGTTGATCCGGCGCGCGGCCAGAACGTGGTCGCGCTCAACATGGTCTCCGGGATCGTGGTCAAGGGCAGCAACGTCGGCTTCGCGCTCGAGGTCGAGGCGCGCGAGGCAGAGGCCAAGGAGCCGCTGCGCCGGGCCTGCGAACAGGCGGTACTGGCCCTGCCGGGCGTCACGTCGGTGACCGCGGTCCTGACCGCGGAGCGCGCGCCTGGCGCCGCGCGGCCGGCCCGTCCGGGCGGCAGCCCGATGGCCCCGCGCGCCGCCCCGCCGCCGGCGGCCGGCAAGCCCGAGCTCCCGGGCATCCGCTCGGTGGTCGCGGTCGCCTCCGGCAAGGGCGGCGTCGGCAAGTCGACGACCTCGGTCAATCTGGCGCTCGGGCTTGTGAGGCTCGGCCAGCGGGTCGGGCTGCTGGATGCCGACATCTACGGCCCCTCGCAGCCGCGCATGCTCGGCATCACCGGCAAGCCCACGAGCCCCGATGGCAAGAAGCTGCGGCCGATGGCGAACTACGGCGTCCGCGTGATGTCGATGGGCTTTCTGGTCGATGAGGACGCGCCGATGATCTGGCGCGGGCCGATGGTCCAGAGCGCGATCCAGCAGATGCTTGGCGACGTCGAGTGGGGCGAGCTCGACGTGCTCGTCGTCGACCTGCCGCCCGGCACCGGCGATGCTCAGCTGACCATGGCGCAGCGGGTGCCGCTCGCGGGCGCGGTGATCGTCTCGACGCCGCAGGACATCGCGCTCCTGGACGCGCGCAAGGCGCTCAACATGTTCCGCAAGGTCGACGTGCCGGTGCTCGGCATCGTTGAGAACATGAGCTACTTCGTCTGTCCGCACTGCGGCGGCCGCTCGGAGATCTTCTCGCACGGCGGCGCGCGCGCGACCGCGGCCAAGTTCGGGGTCGACTTCCTCGGCGAGATCCCGCTCGATCTCGCGATCCGCGAGCAGACGGATGCCGGCCGGCCGCCGGTGGTGGCGGCGCCCGACGGCGCGCAGGCCCAGGCCTATCTGCAGATCGCGCGCCTGATCCTGGCCAAGCTCGACCCGTCAGCCGCCACCGAGCGCCGGCCGTTGCCGAAGATCGTCTACGAGAACTGAAGACGGACCTGTAATCGCGGCTGTGGCCGGGCCGCGCCAAGTCATGGAAGGGCGCGACTGTCGTCTATCATCGCGACTGTTGTCGACGACAAAGGAAGCGGGTACGGACTCGGCAATCCGTTCGACCATTGGCGCAATGCTTACCGGCGCATTCGACTTGCGCCGGCCTCGAGGCGTTCAGCGCTGCCGGGTCTCCCAGTTGGGGGCGGCCCAGACCGGCACCTCGAGCGGCGCCGGCGCAGGGCGGCGGCGGATCAGGTCGGCGGCCTTCTCCGCGAGCATGATCGTCGGCGCGTTGAGGTTGCAGGACGGAATGCTCGGCATGATCGAGGCATCCACCACGCGCAGACCTTCGACCCCATAGACGCGGCACTCGGCGTCGACCACCGCCATCGGGTCGCTCTCCAGGCCCATTTTGCAGGTGCAGGAGGGGTGATACGCGCTCTCGGCGTGGGCACGGACGAAGGCGTCGATCTCGGCATCGCTCTGCACCTTTGGGCCGGGGGCGAGCTCCGGCCCGCGATAGGGATCGAACGCAGGTTGCGAAAAGACTTCGCGGGTGAGGCGCACCGCGGCGCGCATCTCCGCGCGGTCGCCTTCGGTCGCCATGTAGTTGAACAGAATCGAGGGCGCATCGCGGGGGTCCGATGAACGCAGCCGGATCCGGCCGACCGAGGTCGGGCGCATCGGGCCGACGTGCGCCTGGAAGCCGTGACCGGGGTAGGGGTTGCTGCCGTCGTAATTGATCGCGATCGGCAGGAAATGGTACTGCAGGTCGGGGTGCTCGACGCCCGCCCGGGAGCGGATGAAACCGCCGGTCTCGAACTGATTCGAGGCGCCGATGCCGCGCCGCAGGAACAGCCAGTTGGCCCCGATCCAGAGCTTGTTCCACAACTTCTCCGAGCCGTAGAGCGAGATCGGCTGCGTGCACGCGTGCTGGACGTAGATCTCCAGGTGGTCCTGGAGATTTTCGCCGACGCCCGGCCGGTCGACGACCACCCCGATCGCGAGATCGGCGAGCTGATCGGCGGCGCCGATCCCCGACAAGAGCAGCAGCTGGGGCGAGTTGATGGCGCCCCCGGCCAGGATCACCTCGCGCTCGGCGCGGGCGTGTTCGACCCGGCCGTCCTTTGCGTAGTCGACGCCGCAGCTCCGCAGCCCCTCGAAACGGATCCGGGTCGAGAGCGCGCGGGTGCGGACCGTGAGATTGCGCCGCCGGAGCGCCGGGCGCAGATAGGCGCTGGCAGCACTCCAGCGCCGCCCCCGATGGACCGTCATGTCCATCGCGCCGAAGCCTTCCTGCTGGAAGCCGTTCATATCGGCGGTGACCGGATAGCCCGCCTGCCGGCCGGCCTCGACGAACGCCCGGTGCAGCGGGTTGCGGCCGGCCCCGGTCGCGACCCTGAGCGGCCCCTCGCCGCCGCGATACCGATCGGCGCCCCGCGCGCGGGTCTCGGCGCGCTTGAAGTAGGGCAGCACGTGGGCGTAGCCCCAGCCGCTCAGCCCGGCCTGCGCCCAGCGGTCGTAATCGCGGGCGTGGCCGCGGACATAGGCCATGCCGTTGATCGAGGACGAGCCGCCGAGCACCCGGCCGCGCGGGCAATACATCCGGCGGCCGTCCATAAACGGCTCCGGCTCGCTCATGTAGTGCCAGTTGTAGGTGCGGCCCTTGAGCGGATAGGCGAGCGCCGCCGGCATGTGCAGGCGCCAGTCCCAGGCGTGGTCGACCGGCCCCGCCTCGAGCAGCAGCACGCTCACATCCGGGTCCTCGGAGAGGCGGTTTGCGAGCACGCAGCCGGCCGAGCCGGCACCGACGATCACATAGTCGAAAGCATCAGGCCGTGGCATCGGCCCGGCTCCGGACGGCGCCGCGGGTCAGGCCGAGGTAGAGCTCCGAGTTCGCTCGCAACGACCGGGCGTCAAGCCTGCTCCGGGCTCTGGTCGTCTCGCGGTCTGCCGGCCGGCACCGGTTCGGCCGCCCGCCAGGTCTCCTGGACCGTGGAGCTGCAGTTCTGCCAGTCCTCGCAGCCCGGCGTCTGGGCGCAGCGCCGCAGGTCGATCAGCGTCCTGGCACCCTCCCCGATGATGCCGAACTCGAGCAGCTCCTTGGCGGTATCGAGATTGCCGAGACAGCGCGCACGCACGGCCGGTCCCCCGAAGCTTGGTCAGGCTCCCGACGTATAGCGCTGCCGGCGCCGGCCGATCCAGCTGATTTTTCCTGCCGGCATCCGGCCGCCGGTCATTGCAGCGACTGGCCACCGGCGGCGAGCCGCTTGGCCTGACCGATCCAGTCCTCGCGCTCGATCCGGCCGCGGAAGCGCAGCCGCTGATTGACCCAGGCGACGTTCTCGGGCGTGAACGCGGCGATCTGGCGAAAGTGGAAGATGCCGAGCCGGTGCAGCGTGGTCTCGATGCCGGGACCGATGCCGCTGATCTGCTGGAGGTCGTCGGGCTCGCCCTCAGGGCGGTCCAGGCCCGGCGGCGCGGCCGCGGCCGCTCCGGACGCGCCTTGACCGGCTCCGAGCGGGGTGCGTGCGGGCGCGGCGGGCGCGGCCTCGAGCTCGGCGATTCGCGCCTCGAGCCGCCCGACCTCGGCCCCGTGTCGGGCATTGGCCTCGTGAGCTGTAGCAAGCTCGCGCTCGAGCTCGGCGATCCGCGCCGCCAGCTGTGCCTGGTCGGCCGTGATCGGCCGGCTGGCGGCCGTGGCGTCGGCTCCGGCGCGCAGCCGGTCGCGCTCGGCCGTCACCGACCCGAGCCGCGCTTGCCGGTCGGGCTCGACGCGCGTCTGCTCCGCCGCGAGCCTGCGGCTGCGGACCAGCCAGCCGACCGCGAAGCCGAGTGCTGCGGCGGTGATCAGGAAGACCACGATCTGCAACAGCAGGCCCATGGGTCCGTCCCCCCGATCGGCCCTGCCGGCGGGCACCGTGCCGCCCGCGACCGGGCCTTTTCGGGTATCCTAGGGGACGGCGCGCGCGCCGTCAAAAGCAGCGGGCCCGCGGCGCCGCCAGCCCAAGCCTCATTCGGCCGCCCTCGGCCGGTCGCGGAACAGGAACTCGCGCCCGACCTTGACCCGCGGGCTGCCGCCATAGGCGATCACATCCGCGGTGGCGTAGGTCTCGCTCCACAGCTCCGGCAGATAGGAGCCGGTGCCGATGATGTCGATCGGCGCCCGTACGCTCGCCATCAGCTTGCATTTGCGCGGGTTGAAGCCCGAGCTCGCGATGATCTTGACCTGGCCGAACCCGGCCCCGTCGAGCTCCTCGCGCAGATGGTAGATCGCGGCTGCGGTGACGCCGGTCCCGACCAGCCAGCGCAGCTCGGTCTCGGTGCGATAGGTGCGGATCGCGTCCGGCCAGTGGCGGTCGAGCACAGCGTAGGAGGCGGCGGTATCGAGGCCCTCGACGAAGCGCCCGCCGTGAGTGTCGACCCGCACGCCGAGCCGGCCCTCGGCGGCGAGCTCCGGAAACGCCCGGCAGACCTCGAGCGAATCGGCGATCTCGCGGCCGAAATAGTCGACCAGGATGTAGAGCGGGTCGTCGGGGAAGGCGGCGTGGAACATCTCGGCGGCGCGCAGCGTCGAGCCGGCGTAGCCGATCAGCGCGTGCGGCATCGTGCCGAGGCCCCGCGCATTGCCGAAGAAGTGGGCCGTGGCATCGGTGGCGTTGCCGATGAACCCCCGCGCATTGGCCTCGCGGCGCGCCTTGGCCGAGCCGACGCTCGCCGCGTACGCCATCATCTCGGCCATCTCGGCGCCGGCGCAGTGGCGCGCCTCCATCGCGAGAAAGCCGACGTAGGGCAGGTCGGTGCACATCAGGAAGGCGTTGAACGCCGCCACGCAGGGCGCGCCCAGCTTCTGCAGGAACACGGTCTCGAGGTCGACCAGATGCAGGAGCGAGCCCGTGATGTACATCAGCGGCTCGCCGGCGCCGACCCAGTCACCCTCGGCATAGCAGAGCTCGACCGCGAACTCGGTCCCGCGCACCGCCGCGATCGACTGCAGCCAGTCGATCGCGAGCTTGGGCGTGCAGATCACCGGCCGGCGCATGAACACGGCGTAGGTCGCCTCGATGTCGCCGAACCGGCGCACCACCTCCTTGGTCTTGAGGAAATACCTGTCGGTGAAGCTCTCAAGCTCGTCTGCGCCCGGGCTCATGACGGGGTCTCCCTCGCCCATCGGACCGCTTCGAATTAGACACTTCGCCGACCCCAAGGCAAGCGGGCGGCGCCGTACCCGCGCGGCGCTCGCGTCGCCTGGATGGCGGGTCCGGGCTCAGCTCGAGCTGAGCTCGTCGAGCCTTGCGAAGTTTCCGTACCCGGACTTGGCGCGTCGGAATCCACGGTTCAGTGTCGGATCTGCTCGACGCGCCCGGTCTCGAGCTGGAGCGCCGTGTGGATCTGCGCCACGACCGCGGCGCCTTCGCCGACCGCGGCCGCGACCCGCTTGGTCGAGCCCGAGCGCACGTCGCCGATCGCGAACACCCCAGGAAAGCTGGTCTCCAGCGGCAGGGCCGCGCGCCGGCCCGCGCTGCCGCCGTCCGGGCACCCCAGCCCGGTGAGGACGAAGCCCTTGGCGTCCACGGCCGCGCGGTTCTGCAGCCAGGCGGCGTTCGGATCGGCGCCGATGAACAGGAACAGATGGCGCAGCGAGCAAAGGTGAGTGGCGCCACTCGAGCGGTTGCGGAACACCGCCGCCGTGAGGCCCTCGGTCCGGTCGCCCTCCAGCCCCACCACCTCCTTGCCGACGTGCAGCTCGACATTCGGCAGCGCGCAGATGCGCTCGATCAGGTAGCGTGACATGGTCGCGTCCAGCCCATCCCTGCGCACGACCAGGTGCAGCCGCTTGACCTTGGGCGCGAGGAACACGACGGCCTGGCCTGCCGAGTTGCCGCCGCCGACCAGCGCAATCTCCTCGCCCTCGCAGAGCTTCGCCTCCACCGGCGACGCCCAGTAGGAGACGCCAGCACCTTCGAAAGTCGAGAGGTTCGCGATATCCGGGCGGCGATAGCGGGCGCCGGAGGCGACCACGACGGTCCGCGCCCGCACGCTGCGGCCATCGGTGAGCTCCAGCCGCAGCGGAGCGCCCGGCCGCCGCTCGGGACCGCCGCAGTCGAGACGCTCCACCTCCAGGGGAATCGCGATCTCGGCGCCGAACTTCAGCGCCTGATTGAAGGCGCGCCCGGCCAATGCCTGGCCGGAGATGCCGGTCGGAAAGCCCAGATAGTTCTCGATCCGCGCCGAGGCCCCGGCCTGACCGCCGAAGGCGCGCTGGTCGAGCACGAGCACCGACAGGCCTTCGGACGCAGCGTAGACCGCGGCGGCGAGGCCGGCGGGGCCGGCCCCGACCACGGCGACATCGTAGACGCTCTGCGGATCGAGATCGGGGGTGATGCCGAGACAGGCCGCGGCCTCCGCGTCGGTCGGTCGCTTCAGCACCGTCCCGTTCGGGCAGACCATCAAAGGCAGCTCCTCCGGCTGGACGCCGAAGCGCTCCACCACGGCGCGGCCCTCCCGGTCAGCGGCCGCATCAAGCACGGTGAACGGATAGCCGTTGCGGGCGAGAAAGCCCTGGAGCCGTACGAGATCCGGCGCGCCCGGCCGGCCGACCAGCACCGAGCCTGCCCCGCCTTCCTGGATGAACCCGACGCGGCGCAGGATGAAGGCACGCATGACCACTTCGCCAAGTTCCGCCGACCCGACGACGAGCGCGCGCAGATGCGCGGCGTCATAGGGGATGGCGGTGCAACCATCCGGGCCGGCTCGGCCCCTGGCCAGCGCCGCGCGTCCGGTCAGCTGGCTGAGCTCGCCCGTGAGCTGGCCGGCGCGATGCGTGGTTATCGCAAGCTCGTGGTCGAGCCCGTCCCGGCCCACCACCTCGATGGAGCCCTCGAGCACGAGCCAGGCCGGCGCGTGTCGCTCGCCGACCTCGTAAACCACCTCCCCCGGCGCGAATGATCGCATCGCACCACTGGCAAAGCGCCTCGCGGTTTCGATCTGCGCCGCGTCGAGCACCGGAAAGATCTGGTCACGACGGGTCTCGGCGAGCCTCATCTGCGCGTCTCCTGCTGGGGCGCCTCAACGGTTGACCGGGTGCCGCCTTCTTCCTAGTCCCCGACTGGACCATGAGCCACTATCATCGTGATCCGCCCCGCTCGCCACGGCATCCGAGACCTGGTCGCGCTCGCGCTTCGCAGGATGCTGGGCGCGCGGAGCTCCGATCGTCTTCATCTCGGGCTAGGATCTTCCGATTAGCTTGCCGGCGCTGCAAAGCTGCCCGGTCCAAGCGCATGCCCGAGCCCAGTTGCCGGCTCTACGTCGTCCTGGCCCGCAGGGCGCCGATCGGCGTCATCTTCCGCCGGGGCCCGACGAGGCACGTCCGGCTGATCAGGTGGAATCTGGAGGACGACAGCTTCGAGCCCGGGCAATGGCTCAAGGCGCGAGTTTACGAGCGCCGTTGCGATCTCTCGCCTCGAGGCGACCTCCTGATCTATTTCGCGGCCAAGCACCGTCCGCCGTTCGGTTCCTGGACCGCGGTGAGCCGGCCGCCTTGGTTCACGGCTCTGGCACTCTGGCCCAAGGGCGACTGCTGGGGCGGCGGCGGTCTGTTCAAGAACGGCCGGCTGATCCAGCTCAATCACTGGTCCTGCCAGATGACGCTGGCCGACGGGTGTCGCCTGCCGAGCTCGATCGCCGTCGCGCCGCTCGGCGACCGCGCCGGCTGCGGCGAGGACGATCCGATCGAGGGCGCACGTCTCGTGCGCGACGGCTGGAAACTCGTGCGGCCGGGGACGCTCCAGGCGGAGCAGCATCGCGAGAGCCTGCGCTGGCGGTTCTCCCTGGATCGGCTCTGGCAGAAGCCGCAGCCGGGCGCGAGCCGGCATGCGCTCAGGATGCTGGTGCGCGGCATCGGCGAGCGCGACGGTCCCTGGTACCGGCTCGATCACGACGTCGTCGATGCAGACGGTCAGATCCGCGTCTATCTGCCCGGGACCGACTGGGCCGACTGGGACCGCAACGGGGACCTGTTGTTCAGCCGCGAAGGCGCGCTCTTCCGGCTCGCGGCCGACATGATCGGCCACGGCAACGACTTTGGAGAACAGGCAGGCCGGCTTGCCGACTTCACTGACATGTCCTTCGAGCCGATCGCAGCGCCAGGCTCCGCGACGCATTGGTAAGCCGCCCCGCGGCTCTCACTTCCTCAGCTGCGCCTCATGGGAAGGGGTTTGAGCTGTCGGCCGGCCGTGGCGTGGCGAGCACCTGCGAGGGCCGGCATGCTTCCAGGCGCTCGACCTTCTGCCAGGACCGGTCCAGCGCCGATGCCTGAGCGGCCGCCACGACCTCGGCGGCGCGCAGCCCGTCCAGGAAGCTGGGCGCCGCCGGCCGGCCCTCGGCGATGCTCGCGAGCAGGTCGCGAAGCGCGATCACGAAGCCCTCGCCGAAGCTGATCGCCATGCCGGCCACCGGCCAGAACAGCTCGCCGCCGGGATGCACAGGACCGATCGGGATGGACCGAAAGCCGCTCTCGGAGGCCGGATCGCTGGTCTTGTAAAGGCGGATCTCGGTCGGGCGCTCGGACGTGTACTCGACCGAGCCGTGCGTGCCATGGACCGCAAAGCCGATATCCATCTTGTGGCCGCCCGCGAGCCAGCTGGTCTGCAGCGTGCCGCTGATCCCGCTCTCGAACTCGACCAGCATGTCGGTCTGCTCATCGACGTCGACCGTCCCGGTCTCGCCCGGGCGGTTGGCGAGCGGCCGGCGGGTGAAATGCGTGCGCGAGCGCGCGAACACGCCGGCGATCTCCCCGACCAGATGGCGGCCCATGTCGATCACGTGGCTGCCGATGTCGGTGCCGCTGCCGCCGCCGGAGACCGCCTTCTGCAGCCGCCAGGTGACCGGCATGGCCGGATTGAGACCGTAGTCGTGGAAGAAGTGACCCCGGTAGTGGACGATCTCGCCGAGCTCGCCGGCCGCGATCAGCTGTCGGGCGAAGGCTGGGCCCGGCCATTTGCGATAGACGAAGCCCACCTGGTGCGCCCGGCCGCTGGCGGCGGCCGCCCGGTACATGGCCCGCGCCGCCTCGAGGCTCTGCGCGAGCGGCTTCTCGCAGAGCACGTGCTTGCCGTGGGCGAAAGCGTCTTGGCTGATCTCGGCGTGGCTGTCGTTCGGGGTCAGGACCAGCACGAGATCGACGTCGGCGGCCCGGGTCACGTCTCGCCAGTCCCGGCTGAGCTCGCCCCAGCCCCAGGCGCGCGCGGTCCGCAGGCCGAGCTCGGGGTCGAGATCGGCCATCCGCCGCCGCTCGACCGCGGGCAGGTCGGGGGCCAGCCCGTGCACGGCACTGAGCGCGAAGGAATAGGTCCGCGCCATGAAGCCGCCGCCGACCATGCCCACCCGGACCGTCATCGTGTTCTGCCTCCTGCCCGGTCCTACCAGGCGAGAGCGGGTCCGGCGAGCGCGTCGGGTTTGACCCGCTGCCAGAGCCAGTCGCACCAGGCATCGATCCCCTGACCAGTCGTCGCCGAGAGCTGCAGGCACTCGATCCGGGGATTGATCCGGCGGGCATGGGTCATGCAGAGCCCGACATCGAAATTTACGTGCGGCAGCAGGTCGATCTTGTTCAGGATCAGGAGATCCGCGGCCCGGAACATGTGCGGGTACTTCAGCGGCTTGTCGTCGCCCTCGGTCACCGACAGGATCACGACCTTGGCCTGCTCGCCCAGATCGAACAGGGCCGGGCAGACCAGATTGCCGACGTTCTCGATCATGACGACCGAGTTCGAAGGCGGTGAAAGCTGGTTCAGCGCCGCGGCGAGCATCGCCGCATCCAGATGGCAGCCGGTGCCGGTGTTGACCTGCACCACGCGGCAGCCCGCCCTGCGGATGCGCTCGGCGTCGACCGCGGTGTCCTGATCGCCCTCGATCACGCTGATCGGCGTGTCCCTGCCGAAGGTGCTGATCGTCCGCTCGAGCAGCGTGGTCTTGCCGGCGCCCGGCGAGCTCATCAGGTTGAGGGCCAGGATCTCCTTGGCCTCGAGCCAGCCGCGGTTGCGCTCGGCCTGGCGGTCGTTCTTGGCCAGGACCCTCTGCTCGAGCGTGACCGTCGTGCCGTGGTGACGGGCGTGGGCGTGCGCGTGATCGTGGTCGTCGTGACGATGCTCGTGGCCATGATCGTGATGATGACCGTGGTGCTGGCGCGTCCCGATGGCCCTGCGCTGACCGGTCTCCAGATCGGTCAACGTCGGCCGTTCGTGATCGGAGCAGCCGCAGGTGGTGCACACTAAATCAGCTCCATCTCTTTGATCCTGAGGTCTTCGCCGGCGATGAGCTCGAGATCGTAGGAGCCGCAGCTGCACGGGCTCAGAAGATCGTCCAGCGCCACCTCACCGCCGCACGCCCGGCAGCGCCCACGTCCCGGAATCTCGATGATCTCGAGCTTGGAGCCTTCGAGGCCGGTGCCCTCGGTGCAGGCGTCGTAGCAGAAGCGCAGCGCATCCGGCATGACGCAGGTCAGCCGGCCGACCTCCAGGGTCACGCGTCCCACGCGCGCGCCGCCCGCGCGCTCCGCACAGGCCTCGACGATGCTCTGCGTGATGCTGAGCTCATGCATGGCCGGCTCGGGCCCGGGTCGGCTGCATCAACAGATCCTCGGCAGCTGCTCGCCGACCAGCATGTCGACGATCCGGGCGCCACCGAACACCGTGTCCAGCAGCACCGTCCCTTGCGGCCACTCGTGGACCTCGCCGATTCGGGCTGCGTCCCGGCCGGCCGGCTCCGCGCGCATCGCCTCGAGCGCTGTTTGGGCCCGCTCGCGGGGCACCACCGCCACCAGCTTGCCCTCGTTCGCGAGGTAGAGCGGGTCGAGGCCCAGGATCTCGCACATGCCCTTGACCTCCTCGCGGATCGGCAGCGCCCGCTCGTCGACGCGCATGCAGACGTCCGCGGCCTGCGCGAACTCGTTGAGCACGGTTGCAAGGCCGCCGCGGGTCGCATCGCGCAGGCAGCGCACCTCCGGGCAGGCATCGAGCAGGGCCGCCACCAGCCCGTTCAGCGGCTGACAGTCGCTCGCGATCTCGGTGTCGAGCGCAAGATCGCCACGGGCATTGAGCACCGCGGCACCATGGTCGCCCAGAAGGCCATTCACCAGGATGACGTCGCCCGCCCGCGCGGCACCGGCGTGAAGCTCCAGACCCTCGCGGATGACGCCGATGCCGGCGGTGTTGATGAACAGCTTATCGGCGGCGCCGCGCTGCACGACCTTGGTATCGCCGGTCACGACCACCACGCCCGCCTGCGCCGCGGCGGCCCGCATCGATTCCACCACCCGTCGCAGCGTGGCGACGTCCAGCCCTTCCTCCAGGATTACGCTGCAGCTCAGGAACAGGGGCCTCGCCCCGCCGACCGCGAGATCGTTCACGGTGCCGTTGACCGCGAGCTTGCCGATGTCGGCGCCCGGGAAGAACAGGGGGTCGACGACAAAGGAGTCCGTCGTGAACGCCAGCCGGTCGCCCACAGCCAAAAAGTCGGCGAGCGGGAACCGGGCCTGATCCTCGAAAGCCAAGAGGGCATCGTTGGCGAAGCTGCCGACGAACACGTCGTCGATCAGGTCGCGCATCGCCTTGCCGCCACCGCCGTGCGCGAGCGTGATGCGGGAATCGCGCAGCTTGCCGCTCCGCCGGCGGATGCCCAGGCGCTGCGCCGCCGCTCGAAACGGCATGCTTCGTGCGCTCATCCCTCGACCCTCGCACTCGCCTCGCTTTGCCCGGGCCGCTCGCGCAGGAGCGCTCCGAGCTGCACGCCGCCATAGTTGTAGTACGCGGCACAGGCGCCTTCCGAGGACACCATCAGTGCGCCGAGCGGGGTCTCCGGGCTGCACGCGGTTCCGAACACCTTGCACTGCCAGGGCTTGATCACCCCCTTCAGGACCTCGCCGCACTGACAGGATTTGGGATCTGCGATCTTGAGGTTGGGCACCGAAAACTTGCGCTCGGCGTCAAACGCCGCGTACGCCTCGCGGATCCGCACCCCGGAATGATCGATCGAGCCGAGACCGCGCCACTCGAAGAACTCGCGCAGCTCGAATACTCTGTGAACCGCCTCGAGCGCTGGCGCATTGCCGGTTTCGGGCACGACGCGCTGGTACTGGTTCTCGACCTCGCACCGGCCATCCCTGATCTGCTTCAAGAGCATCCAGACCGACTGCAGGATGTCGAGGGGCTCGAAGCCGGCGACCACCAGAGGCTTCTTGTAGTGCTGCGAGATGAAGGCATAGGGCGCGGT
>DATAOG010000243.1:0-2197 GCA_036265855.1 Geminicoccaceae bacterium
CGATCTCCAGCCCGATGCCGCTCGAGGCGCCGGTCACGAGCGCAAGCCCCTGGTCTTCGGCCACGACTTCCTCCTCATGTTGTCGGCAGCGAGCTTTGGACCGGCCTCGCGCCTCGACCGTGCAGTCGTTCGTCGGTGCGAAACGGGCCGCGGCCCTTCCGGTTCCGCGCGTTCTTCTTCTTTCATCTGGTAACGGTGAGCGAACGAGCCCTGAGCGCCGCGATCCACAACCTCGTTTTACATGCGAGAGGCGGTCTATGCTCGGCACAAGGTCGAAAGCTCGCTGTCAATTCAAATAATCAGGAACCAACCGCGCTGCCCGGGGTTGCTGGCCTAACCTTCACGGGAGGAGGGAAAGATGACGACCCCACGTGATAACCTCGCGGTCTGGCTGCGCGACGCCTATGCGATGGAGGGCCAGGCGATCGTGCTGCTCGAGGGCCAGATCAAGCGGCTCGAGCATTATCCGCAGGCGCAGCCGCGCCTGCGCGAGCACCTCGAGGAGACCCGGGCGCAGCAGTCCCAGCTCGGGCAATGCCTCGAGCAGCTCGGCGAGAGCCCCTCGGCGTTCAAGGAGGCGACGATGCGGCTCGGCGCCAACATCCAGGCCCTGATGCATGGACTGGCCGGCGACGAGGTGCTCAAGCACGCGCTCGGCAGCTACGCCTTCGAGCATTTCGAGGCCGGCTGCTACCGCTCGCTGATCGCAGCCGCCGAGGCCGCCAACGAGCCCGGCATCGCCCAGACCTGCAAGCGTCTGATGGAGCAGGAGCAGGCCATGGCGGCCTGGGTCTGGGAGCAGATCCCGGGGCTGACCAAGATGTTCGTCGAACGGGACGCCCGGGGCGGCGACGCCAAGCGCTGAACGAGGTCGAGGTCCGCAGGTCGGGCGCCGGACCGGGGGTCTCGCCGGAGACTCTCGCGAGTCGCGCGCTTTTTAGCCCTCGTCAGCGCCCCGGGCCTCTGCCCAGGACCTCCTCGAGCGCGCGCGGCTCGATCCCGAGGTCCGCGAACGACCGGGCCGCCGGATCGACCACGTTGTCCTTTCGCATCAGCACGACCTGATCGCGGGAGATCGGCGGATCGGGCAGCGCCGCGAGCAAGGTCGCGACCAGCTGCCAGGCGAAATAGGGCAGGGGCAGGAGCAGCCGTCGGCGACCGGAGTGCTCGAGAACCAGTCGCAACAGCGCCTTGTAGCTGTAGGTTCGGGGACCGCCCAGCTCGTAGACTTTGCCTTGCGCCGCGGTCGTTGCCAGCGCCCGACCCACGGCCTGCGCGACATCGTCGACGTGGACGGGCTGCAGCCTGACCGCGCCGGTGCCGAACAGCGGCAGGACCGGCATCACGCGGGCGACCGCCGCCAGCTGGTTCAAGAACGCGTCCTCGGGCCCGAACATGACGCTCGGGCGCAAGATCGTGACCGCCGGGAAGGCCTCTTCGACCAGCCGTTCGCCCTCCGCCCGGGCGCGGACGTAGCGCGATCGCGACCGCGGGTCAGCGCCGATCCCGGAGATGTGGACCAGCCGCCCGAGGCCGGCCTCTGCCGCCGCCCGCGCGACATGCTGCGCGCCCGCGCCATGGATCGCCTCGAAGGTCGCCCGTCCGCGCTCGACATAATGGCCGACCGCGTTAACCGCGGCATCCGACCCGGCCAGCGCCGAGGCCACCTCTGCCTCGTCGGCAACGTCGGCGCGCACGGCCGCGACCGGCTCGGCCGCATCCGGATCGGCGGCAAAGGCTGCGCGCTCGGGATGACGCACCGCGACCCGGACCGCGGCGCCCTCGGCGGCCAGCCGCCTGACGATCTGCCGGCCGAGAAAGCCCGAGCCTCCGAATACTGTCACCCGGCGGTTGGCCATGGCTATCTTGCCCACGCATCTTGCGGCTTCGAGCCTATCACGATCGGGGGCCGGGCCGAGGCTCGAAGATCGCCGCCCACAAAGCGTCTGTGAAATCGATGACAAGGCTCGTATTGCTGCTCCGCGAGGGCGGTCGGTCGGCATTCGTGGTGGCACAACCTGGCGGGACAAGCGATCGGGGTCCCTCGCCACGGCCAGAGCGACGATCATCTGGCCCCCGGCGTAAGATGGGCCGCATCGCTACCGGAACCTGTGATGGCCGAGCCGATCGACAACCGCCTGATCGACGAGGTCTTGAAGAACGTTCAGACCCGCGTCGCGAGCCTCGAGCGGATGCG
>DATAOG010000244.1:0-3091 GCA_036265855.1 Geminicoccaceae bacterium
CATCGCGCAGCACGAATTCGAGCTTTGGTCCGTAGAAGGCGCCTTCGCCGGGGTTGAGCCTGGTCTCGATCCCGGCCGCCTCGACCGCATCCCGGAGCGCCCGCTCGGCGCGGTCCCAGACCGCGTCCTCGCCGGCCCGGACCGGCGGCCGGTCGGCGAAGTTGACCCGCACGTCCTCAAAGCCGAAATCCCGATAGACGCTCTGCAGGAGCTCGCAAAAGCGCTCCGACTCGGACGTGATCTGGTCCTCGGTGCAGAAGATGTGCGCGTCGTCCTGGGTGAATGCGCGCACCCGCATCAGTCCATGCAAAGCCCCAGACGGCTCGTTGCGGTGGCAGGAGCCGAACTCGGCCATGCGCAAGGGCAGGTCGCGGTAGCTGTGCAGGCGCTGATTGAAGATCTGCACGTGACACGGGCAGTTCATGGGTTTCAGCGCGAGCGTCTTGTGCTCGGCCTCGAGCGCGAACATGTGCTGGCCGAACTTTTCCCAGTGACCGGACATCTCCCAGAGCGTGCGGTCGACCAGCTGCGGGCTCCTGACCTCGACATAGCCCGCCGCCTCCAGCCGGCGCCGGAGATAGGCCTCGATCTCGCGATAGAGGGTCCAGCCCTTGGGATGCCAGAAGACCGAGCCCGCCGCCTCCTCCTGGAAATGGAAGAGGTCGAGTTCCTTGCCGAGCCGGCGATGGTCGCGCCGCTCCGCCTCCTCGAGCCGGTGCAGGTAGGCGTCGAGCTCCTTCCGGCTCGCGAAGGCGGTGCCGTAGATCCGTTGAAGCGTCGCGTTCCGGCTGTCGCCACGCCAGTACGCGCCGGCCAGCTTGGTCAGCTTGAACGCGCCGATCCGGCCGGTCGAGGCCCCGTGCGGGCCGCGGCAGAGGTCGAACCAGTCACCCTGATGGTAGAGCGTGATCAGCTCGCCCGCCGGGATGTCGTCGAGCAGCTGCAGCTTGTAGCTCTCGCCCAGCGCCTCGAAGCGTCGGCGGGCATCCCCGCGGCTCACGACCTCGCGCCGGAACGGCAGGTCGGCGGCGACGATCTCGGCCATCCGCGCCTCGATCCGCCCCAGATCGTCGGGCGTGAACGGCTCGTTGCGGGCGAAGTCGTAGTAGAAGCCGTCCTCGATCGGCGGCCCGATCGTGACCTGGGTCCCGGGGTAGAGCTCCTGCACGGCCTCGGCCATCACATGCGCGCAATCGTGCCGGATCACCGGCAACGCCGCCTCGTCCTGATAGCGGATGAAGCGCACGTGAGCACCGTCCGGCAATTCGCGGGCGAGATCCCAGAGCTCGCCATTGACTTCCATGACCGCGGCCGCCTGCGCGAGACCGGACCCGATCGCGGCCGCGAGCTCGACACCGGTCAGAGGCTGAGGGAAGCTCCGCTCACTGCCATCCGGCAGAATGATGCGAAGCGCGTCTGACGGTGCATCGAGCGCTTGCTCGGGCAAAGCGCGGCTCATCCTGACCTCGTTTCGGCTGGCGGCACGGATCTGGCGAGGGAAGCTCTTATCCGCGCCGGACGATGCGGCGCCGCCCGCAAGCTGTCAAGAACCGGCGCCCCCTGCTCAGGCGGCGAGGCTGGTCGGGTCCATCAGATCGGCATCGGGCTCGGCACCGTCAAGGATCTCGCGATAGACCGCGAGCGTCCGCTTGCCCATCTGCTCGAGCGTGAAGCGGCGCATAACAAAGCGTCGCGCGCGGGCCGCGAGCCTGGCGCGCGCGTCGTCCGGCATGGCTAGCGCCAGCTGCAGCGCCCGCGTCAGCTCGTCGACATCGCCAGGCGGCACCAGCCAGCCGGTCGCCGCGGGCATCAGCGTCTCGCCGAGCCCGCCGACATCGGTCGCTATCACGGGCTTGCCCATGGCCTGGGCCTCGACCATGACCCGGCCGAACGGCTCGGGCGAGTGGGTCGAGGGCGCGACCACGACGTCGGCCAGCATCAGGGCCGCCGGCATATCCTCGCACGAGCCCACGAGCCGCACCAGGTCCCGAAGCCCGGTCGCGCCGATCAGAGCTTCCACTTCACCCGGATAACTGGAACTCGGTTCGAACTCGCCGACCAACAGGCAGACAAAGTCACACCGGCGCAGGCGCTCGATCGCGCGCAGCAGCAGCGTGTGACCCTTGCGCCGGACCACGCGCCCGGGCAGCATCAGGACCTTGGTCCCGGGCTGCAGGTGCCAGCGTTCGACCAGCGCTTCGCGCCGCTCCTCGGAAATCGCGGCCGGATCGAACTCCTCGGTGTCGACGCCCCGGGCGATCACGCGCAGCCGTTCCGGCGGCACATGATAGCGCTCGCGCAGGTACTCGGCGACGAACTCCGAAATCGCGATCACCCGCTCGCCGCGTGCCATGATCCCGTTGTAGCGCTTCTTGAAGATGCGCTCGCTGCCCTCATAGACGCCGTGACAGGTGGTCACGAACGGCACGCCGCAGCGCCTGGCGGCGTAATAGGCGCTCCAGGCGGGTGCCCGCGAGCGGGCATGCACGAGCTGCACGCCGCGTTCGCGGATCACCCGCTGCAGCCGATGGACGTTGGCGCGGATCGTGAAGGGGTTTTTCGAATCCAGTGGCAGCTTGATGCTGACCGCGCCCGCGGCCGCGAGCTTGGCTTCGCCATCGCCGCCCGCGGACGCGACCAGGGCTCGCCAGCCCTCACGGATCAGGTAGCGGGCGAGATCGATCGCACCCCGTTCGGCACCGCCTTCGCCCAGCGCCGGCAGAACCTGGAGAATCACCGGCCCGGCGGGCCCGTTGGCGGCCTGCTCCACCCGCATCTGCTCGGTGACGTCGTTCATGCCTGGGGCGCTCAGGGGCGGACCGAGCATTATCATCGCGCCGGCACGCCTTGTCACCACTTGGACTGGTGCTAGCATGAATTGCGGGTCGGGCAAACCGGATTGACCCCTTGACCGAGCCGAGTTTTCTTCGCCTGCCCGCAGGCGATCGCTTAGCCCATCGTCACACGCCGGGGAACGCTCCGGAGGTGCTGTTCTGCGGCGGCTACACCTCGGACATGAGCGGCACCAAAGCCCTCGCGTTGGAGGATCACTGCCGCAAAGAGGGTCGAGCCTACACCAGATTCGACTACC
>DATAOG010000245.1:0-15274 GCA_036265855.1 Geminicoccaceae bacterium
CGCGGACCGAGCCGCGACCGTATCACAGATTCGGGCGGGGTAACCCCCGAATGCCGAGATTTGATCGATGCGGACGAGCGGGCTGTGTCCGGCGCCCGCGGCAAGCTCTCGTCGTTCATTGCGGCCGCGGCCGGCGACCGAAGGCGGCCTTCGAGCGGGACAGCTGGACAACCTTGCCCTTCTTCGAGGAGATCACCCGGCGATTGACGCCGGCCCAGCCGATCTCGCCGAAGAGCCGGCCGTACTCGATCTTGGGGCAGCGGTCCTGCACGACCTGCAGGCCGGCGGCGGCGGCCCTGGCCGCGGCCTCGTCGTGGCGCACCCCGAGCTGCAGCCAGAGCACCTTGGCGCCGATCCGGATCGCGTCGTCGACGACCGGCGGCGCATCGGCAGATCGGCGGAAGACCTGCACCATGTCCGGTGGCGTCGCGAGCTCGTCCAGGCTCGCGAGCACCTTCTCGCCCAGGATCTCCTGCCCGGCGTAGCGCGGGTTGATCGGGATCACGCGGTAGCCCTTGGTCTGCAGGTAGAGCATCGCGAAATAGGACGGCCGCATTTCGCTGGCGCTGATCCCGACCGCAGCGATCGTCCTGACCCGCTCGAGAATGTCACGCAGGTAGGAATCGTCGTAGCTCAGCTTGTCCGCGGCCGTCGGGTTCGTTTGGTTTTTCGGGCCCGCGGCGGTCAACTCGACCATGACGGCTGCCTCTTCTCGACGAAGGCGGCGAGGCCCTCCTCGAAGTTCCGGAAGCTCGCATTCTCGACCATGACGTCGGTCGTGAACGCGTAGGCGGCCTCGAGACCCATCTCGAGCTGACGGTAGAAGGCGCGCTTGCCGAGTGCCAGCACGTCGGCGGGCTTGCTCAGGAGGCGCGCGAGCAGCGCATCGAAGGCCTCCTCGAGCTTCTCGGGCGAGACGACCTGGTTGACCAGACCGAGGCGGAGCGCCTCGTCGGCCTCGACGAAGTCGCCGGTCAGCAGCATCTCCATCGCCGGCTTGCGCGGCAGGTTGCGCGAGAGCGGCACCATCGGCGTCGAGCAGAACAGGCCGAAGCGCACGCCCGAGGTCGCAAACCGAGCGTTGGTGGTCGCGAGCGCCAGATCACAGGCTGCGACCAGCTGGCAGCCGGCGGCGGTCGCGATGCCGTCGACCAGCGCGATCACCGGTTGCGGCAGCCGGGTCAGCGCGAGCATGAACTCGGAGCACTGCTCGAACAGCGCTCTGACCTTGGACGGGTCGGCGCGCTCGCCGTGCAGTTCCTTCAGGTCGTGGCCGGCGCAGAAGGCCCGGCCTTTGCCGGTGATCACGACTACCCGGACGCTCGGATCGGTCCGGATCTGCTCGAGCTCGCGCTGCAGCGCGCCCAGCAGTTCGCGCGACAGCGCGTTGTAGGCATCCGGGCGGTTCAGCGCGAGGCCGGCGACCCCCTCGGCATCGCTCCGGAGCAGGACCGGCTCGGGCGTCGCGTCGTCCACAGCGACCGCCGGCCGATCCAGATCCGCGGCTTCGACCATCGCCATCCCTCCCGCTCGGTCCGCATCACGCCACCTTATATGCGCGCCGGGCCGCGCGTGCCAACCCGAGGGGGCGGCGAGGCGGCGCTGGAGCGGAGCGGGAGCGGCACCCCGCTCAGGGCTCGCCGGTACGCGGTTGGTGGCCGGCGGCGGCGGTGCCGGGACGCCCTCCGGGGCATCGGCGGGGCCCCGCCCGGGCCCCGGATCGTTGACCTGCTGCTCGGCGCGTCGGACCGCCAGGATCTCCCGCGCGACCGCGAGCGCGCCGCCCTTGACCGCCATATCCTGGCCCTTGAGCTGCATGCGGCCGCCGAAGTAGAAGGCGATGATCACGCCGAGCAGCGCCCAGAAGCCGTCCGGCATCATCTGGTAGGCCTGGGCGATCTCCAGAAAGCGCACCGGCTGCAGCGGCGCCAGCACGAAGAAGGCGAGGATGCCGAGCGTGATCAGGGGCCGCGGCAGCCGGTTCAGGCCGTCGATCAGCGAATCCCACCAGGTCCGCCCGGCGCGGTCGTGGAACTCGGCCGCGAACTGCTGCAGCGAGGCGAGGTCCTGCTGGGTCAGCGCCATGCGCTCGACGTGGTCCCGCTCAGCGCTCTGCTCGGCGTTCGGCTTGAAGACCTCGATCAGCTCCTTGGCCGGTTGGAACAGACCGGCGATCAGACTGAACCAGCTCATGCGACCAGCCTCTCTCTGGGGACATCGAATTCGGCCAGGCGGTGCAGCCAGCCGTCGAGGAACACGGCCTGGCTCGGATCGGCCGCGACCGTCGCCTGGTAAAAGCTGCGCCGCTCCTCGACCAGCGCCGCCAGCAGCCAGTCTTTCATCGCCCAGGCCGCGTCGTGAGCGGCCCGCATCGTGTTCGGGCCGCACACCCCGTCCACCGCCAGCTGGCCGAAGCCCGCCTGATTGCAGACCTGCTGGACGAACGCGATCGCCCGCCGCGGGCCGTGGTTGACGGCGCTGTCGAACACGAACGGCTGGATGCTCGCCGGCAGCCGGTCGATCCGCGGCGCTTCGTAGTAGTCGCGCCGGTAGATCTGCCTGGCCTGATCCAGGCTCAGGCTCTCGACCTCGGCGGCCGTCACGCCGCGACCGAGGTGACGCGCGAGCGCTGCCTGGGTGATGCCGAAGTTCGTCGGCCCGCCGCGATCGGCCGGATGGTCGACGAAGCCGCCCTCGCGTCGGATCACGTCCTCGATCATCGCCTCGACCGAGACCGTCATGCGACCACCTCCGCTGCCTGAATAGGACTACGTACCTATCACAGCGCGAGCAGGAAGGAAAGCGGAACTACGTAGTGCCCCTCAGTCGACCGAGGCGGCGAGGATCATGCTGAGCTGGCAGAGCGGCCGCGAGGTCGCCTGATGCCAGGCATTGAACACTTGCTGGACCAGCCGGCGCTCCGCCTTGGACTTGGGCGCGCCGGCGAACGCGTCCCAGTGATTGAGCGCCTTGACCACGGCCTCGGTCAGTAGAAACGTGTCCTTGCCCGCCATGCGCAGGAAGTAGGGGCCGGAATTGCCGCCGAGCTGGGCGAAGCGCTTGCCGAGATCGTCCCAGAGGCCGACCACATCGTCGCGCGGCCAAGCGGCCAGGTAGGCGCCCATCCCGCCAGCGTCGCGCGCGAGCTTAACGATCGCGGCGGCGTTCGCGCGCACCGATTTGAGCTTGCCCCAGTGCCGGATCAGGCGGCGATCGTTCAGCAGGGCCTCGAGCTCCTCGTCGGGCATCGCGACCACCCGCGCCGGCTCGAACCCGGCGAACGCATCCTCGAACGCCGGCCATTTGGCGTCGACCAGGCTGTGCTTCAGGCCGGCGCGGAAGATCCGGAGCGACATCAGCGACAGATAGCGGTCGTCCCCGACCTCGCGCAGCTGATCCGCGGATTTGGGCAGCGGCAGACGCTGGGCCAGCGCCTGCATGCCGCCGACCCGCTCGCGTGCGCGTTCTTCGACGGCTTCGAACGGGATCACCAATGTCACGCGCCGCTTCTCCCAGCTGCGCCGGTCGCCGACTGCGACCGATCGTAGAGATCCCGGCCAGATGCCGCAATCCTCGCCACCTTGCTGTGGGAAGGGTGAGGCGGGCGCTCGGCTCGAATTCCGCGCCCGCCTGCGGGATCAGTACGCGTTCGGGTGGCTGAAGCCGACGCACAGCGTGCGCAGGATGATCCGGATGTCGAACAGCAGAGACCAGTTCTCGATGTAATACAGGTCGTAGCGGACCCGCTGCTCCATCTTCTCGAGGGTCTCGGTCTCGCCGCGCAGGCCGTTGACCTGAGCCCAGCCGGTGATGCCGGGCTTGACCCGGTGGCGAGCCAGATACTCGTCGATCAGGCGCGAATACTGCTCGTTGTGGGCGACCGCGTGCGGCCTGGGGCCGACGATCGACATTGTGCCCTTGAGGACGTTGATGAACTGGGGCAGCTCGTCGAGCGAAGTCCGGCGCAGGAGGCGGCCGATCCGGGTGACCCGCGGGTCGTGGCGGGTCGCCTGAGTCACGGCCCGGTCCTCGCCGCGGTCCACGTACATGCTGCGGAACTTGAAGACCTCGATCACCTCGTTGTTGAAGCCGTAGCGCTTTTGCCGGAACAGCACCGGGCCGCGGCTGTCGAGCTTGATCAGCGCGCACAGCAGCAAAAGGAGCGGCATGATCAGGACCAGGATCGCGGCCGCGAGCAACCGGTCCTCCATGCTCTTGACGATGTAGTTCCAGCCCGCGAGCGGCTTCTCGAACACGTTCAGCATCGGCACGCCGCCGACGTGCGTGACCTGCCGATGGGGCAGATGGAAGCCGATCATGTCGGGGCAGAGCCGGACGTCGACCGGCAGGCTGCGCAGCTTCTTCATCCATGCGAGCAGGCGGTTCTCGGCGTCCCAAGGCAGGGCGACGATCACCTCGTCGATCGGATTGGAGCGCGCGAAGGTCAGCAGATCGTTGATGCTGCCGAGCACCGGAAAGCCGCAGACGTAGTCGGGCACGCGGCCATGGCGGTCGTCGAACACGCCGATGATCCGCTCGGCGGCGGCGCCGTGCCGGGTCAGATGCTCGATCAGACGCTGGCCGTGCTCGCCGGCGCCGACGACCACGAGGTTGCGGGTCAAGCGACCACCGGCCTGCCAGCGTTTGATCCGGTGCTTGAGCACCAGACGGACCGTGAACAGGCCGAAAAAGCCGTAGACGAACCAGAGGCCGACCCAAAGCCGCGAGATCTCGGCGATTTCCCGGTTCATCTTGGTCATGAAGCCGAGGGCCAGCAGGCTCAGCATGACTGCCGCCCAAGCCAGCAGCAGGCGGCCGACCTGGCCGGACAGGTTGGTCAGCTGGTTGAAGCTGTAGAGCCCCGCCGCCTGCAGGATGTGAATGGTCAGGACCACCGCGAGCACGGTCGCGTAGGCCTCGACGCCCAGATCCTTCGTCGGATCGTCGTAGAACCGGCTGATCCAGGCCGCGCTGGCCGCCAACAGGACGACTGCGCCGTCGGCGACCCGCAGCAGGCCGACCACGACCGAAGGCGAAAGCCAGTCGGAGCCTTGGTAGCGGAAGCGGCGGATCCGCGCATGTGCGCCGACCGGAGCGCCACTCTCCGGTCGATCACCGCTGGTCGGCGTGTCTGAAAGCGCTGTCTGGTTCATTGGCTTAGGGTGGGTTCCCTGACCGAGCGAGGGTCGCTCTCGGAATCGACGCTTGTCGTCGCCTTCACATTCCCTACACGGGATAGGTAGGTCCTACACCGGATAGGCAGGGCATCTAGCCGAGCGTTGCCTTCAAAACCGTTGATGATGCAATAATGCAATATTTAGTGAAATTGCGCAAGATTGCGAAGTGCCTCGCGACATACCTTAATGCGCCTTAGTCATATGCTCCTAGGCCGGGCGGCGGAAGCTCAGGCTGGCCGCCGCCCACTGTTGCGCAAAGGCAACAGCTTGGCGCCAAAATTTGGGAACTCGACCACGGCCCCGCCCGCGACCTCGGCGTCAGCCGGATCATGCGTCACCAAAAGCGTGGGGAGCGCGGCCCAGCGCGCATGATCGAAGACGAACCGCCGCACCCGCTGGCGGAGCTCCCGATCCAGCCCGCCGAACGGCTCGTCGAGCAGCAGGGCCCGGGGCTCGGCCAGCAGAGTGCGCATGAGGGCGACCCGAGCCCGCTGACCGCCGGACAAGGTCGCCGGATCGCGCCCGGCGAAGCCGGCGAGGTCCGCCTCGCGGAGCGCCGCCTCGACCCGCGCCCAGCGGTGGCGCCGGCCACGGATCCAGCGCGGCAGCGCGAATGCCAGATTCTCGCCGACTGACAGGTGCGGGAACAGAAGATCGTCCTGGAACAGGATCCCGAGCCGGCGCCGCTCCGGCGGCAACCCCGCGATCGGCACGCCGTCCAGCCAGATCTGGCCGCTGGCCCGGAAGGCGGGCTCGATGGTGCCGCAGAGCCAGCTCAGCAGGCTCGACTTGCCGCACCCGCTCGGCCCCATCACCGTGGTCACCTCGCCGGGGCCGACGGTCAGCGAAAACCTGGCCAGCAGCACGCGTCCGCCGACGCTCAGGTGGAGGTTCTCGATCTGTAGCCCGGGCACGCTCAGCCGCCGGCGCGCATCGCGCGCCTGCGCCGGAAGCGCCACGCCGGCACCGCGAGCGCGATCCCGAAACCGAGCAGCGGCAGCGCAGCCAGCATCAGCGCCAGCTGACCGACCACCCGCCGGTCACCACCCGCGCTCAGGCCGAGCGCTTCGGTGGTCAGCGTAGCGAAGCGGCCACCGCCTGCGAACAGGGTCGGCAGATACTGGGCGACGCTGACCGCGAAGCCGACCGCGAGCGCGACCAGGAGCGGGCGCAGCAGCATGACGAGCTTGATCCGGGTCCAGACCAGCCAGGGCGGCTTGCCGAGCGCGAGCGCGCTGCGCGCGTAGCGCGGATCGAGGCTCCGGTAGGGGTCGGCGAGCGCCAGGAACACGTAGGGCAGCACGAACAGCAGATGGCTCCAGATCAGCCCGAGCCAGCTGCCATCCAGCCGGGCCCAGACCAGCAGCACCTGCACGCCGAACAGAAACCCGATCTGCGGCGCCAGCAAGGGCAGGTAGAGCAGCGTGAGCGCGCCGAGGCCAGGCGGGCGCTGGCGACGGCTCTCGTTTTCCAGGCAGCCGGTGACCAGGGCGAGCGCGACCAGCGCTGAGATCGCTCCGGCGACGAGCGTGGTCCAGGCCGGCCCGAGCAGCCGTCCCGCGTGCTCGAGCCAAGGCTCGGCCGACAGCTGCTCGGGCCAGCGCTCCGGGAACCGCCAGCGGCCGGCGAGCGACCAGGTGGCGAGGCCGAGCAGGCTGCCCAGCGACAGGCCGAATAGCAGGGCCAGACCAATCCAGGCCGCGACGCCGGGCAGAAAGCCCGATCCGCCGCGGCCGCCGCCGCAGAGCCAAGGCCGGGCGAGCCAGCCGAACACGCTCTCGGCAATGCGCCAGAGCCCGATCGCCAGCGCGACCAGGACCAGCTGCAGGCAGGCGCCGGCGGCGGCCTGAAAGCGCATGCTAAGGTCGGAATCATTGAACCAGCGCAACACCAACGGTGCCAGCGGGGGCGGCGTGGTCGGTCCGAGCACGATCGCCATGTCGACCACCGACAGCGAATAGGCGAGCACCGCGTAGACCGGCAGGCGGATCTGCGCATAGACCAGCGGTAGCACGATCTTGAGCCACGCCTGCACCGGACCGTAGCCGAGCGTGCGCGCGAGGCGCAGGTGGTCGTCGGCGCGCGCCTGGCCGAGCGCGCCGAAGGTCATCAGCACCAGGAACGGCGTCTCCTTCAGGATCAGCCCGAGCGCGAGCGCAAGCCCAAGAGAGTCCTGCACCACGGCCACATCGGGCGGCGTCCGCCAGCCGGCCCAGGGCGCTGCCAGGCGCGCGAGCCAGCCCGAAGGCGCGATCAGGAACGCTAGGCCGACGGCGGTCGCGAGGTGAGGCACCGCGAGCAGTGGGGTCATCGCCCGCTTGACCCGGCCAAGCGCCAGGGTGCCGTGGCCGGCGGCGAACACGAGCACCGTCAGTGCGAGCGCCAGCACTGTGGACAGGAAGCCGCTGATCAGCGTCGCCCGCAGCGCGCGGCCAAGCCCCGGCGCGGACGCGAGCTGATGCCAGGGCTCGAGCGACAGCCGCTCGCCGCCGAGCGCCGGCAGATAACCGAAGGCCGGCAGGACCGTGCCGAGCAGGCCGGCAGCTATCGGCCCGAGGAATACCAGCAACGTCAGTGGCGGCAACCAGCCGAGCCAGGCCGACCGGCGGCCGGTGTACGCAGCTAGCTGCTGAAGCGCCGCAGCCACTCGGCCTCGATCTCGGGCATCCAGGAGGGGTGGGGCTCGGGCCGGACCGGCACCAGCTGATCCGGGGGCAGGGTCGCGACGCCCTGCGGGAGGGCCTCGAAACGCGCCCGGTCCGCCGGGTCAAGCGCCTTGAGATCGAGCACGGTGCCGTCGCCCCAGACTCGGGGATCCTGCTTGTGCGCCTGGGCCTCGGGCGACATCAGGAAATCGGCGACCACCATGGCGGCGGGCTTGTGGGCGGCATTGAACGGGATCGCGACGAAGTGGGTATTGCCGATCGTCCCGGCCTTGAGGATGAAGGTGCGCACGCTCGCGGGCAGGTGACCGGCCTGGATCAGGTTCGATGCCTCAGCCGGATTGAAGGCCATCGAGAAGTCGACCTCGCCGTCGTCGAGCAGCTGGTGGAGCGCCGGACCGGACGCCGGGAAGATCGCACCCTTACGCCAGAGATTGGGCCTGATCGCCTCGAGCCAGTGCCAGAGTGGGGCCGTGACCGCGGCGAAATCGGCTTTGTCGGCCGGCTCCTGGAGGACCTTGGGGTCGGCCGCCAGCTCGAGCAGCACGTGCTTCAGGAAAGTCGAGCCGATGAAGTCCGGGGGGGCCGGATAGGTGAACCGGCCGGGATGCGCCTTGGCCCACTCCAGCAGCGCCTGGATCGAGCGCGGCGGCTCGGCGACCGAGGCGGTATCGTAGAGGAACACGAACTGCGCCATGCCCCAGGGCGCCTCGAGCCCATCGGTCGGGATCGTGAAATCGACGACGGTCGTGGGCTTGCCCGTGACGTCGACGTAGCCGAAGTTCGGCAGCCGCCGCACGAAGGGCCCATAGAGCAGATTCTGCGACTTCAGTGCGGCGAAGTTCTCGCCGTTGAGCCAGATCAGGTCGATCGAGCCGCCCTCGGTCCGCCCGGCCGCCTTCTCGGCGACCACTCGCGCGACCGCCTCGGCGGTATCCGTGAGCTTGACGTGGTTGAGCTGAATTCCGAAGCGCGCCTGCACCTGCTGGCCGACCCAGGCGATGTAGGCGTTGATCTGCTCGTCGCCGCCCCAGGCATTCCAGTAGATCGTCTGGCCGCGCGCCTCGGTCAGCGTGTCGGTCCAGGAATCCGCCGCCGCCGGTCCGGCTGCCAGGGCGCAGAACGCAAGCGCGAACAGAGCCCGCAGCATGACGCCTCTCCGTCAGTGGCCGATCATTGCCTGGCCGGGAAAGCGCCCGGCTCGCTCGCCCGATTATAGCCGGCCGCGGGCGGGTGTCACCCGCGCGGACGCGCGATCACCCGGCCGTGACCCGCCGCGAGACTCTCGTCCCGACTTGCGCGAGGCGGCCCCGAACGGCGGGACCGCGCTGAACAGCTTGCCGGCCCTCGATCGGCTTGCCAAACCGGACCTCGCGTGGCTGGTAGACCGGCATGCAGGGACAGGCGATGCCCCGCGGGCTCCTCGTCTGCCTCGTGCTCCGGCAGACCGATCTTGCGGGATGGTGCCGACACCAGAGCGGAGCGTGTCCATTCGGGGTGAGGGAAATTCGGATGTCGACGGTCGAGATGGTCGAGTACGACCAAGCGCCGCCAGAGGTGCGAGCGATCTACGACGAGATCATGGCGGTCAAGGGAATCGGCTTCGTGCCCAACTTCTGGAGAACGCTCGCCTCCCATCCGCCCCTGCTCGAGGAGGTGTGGCGCAGCCTGAGCCGGGCGATGGCACCCGGCCGCCTCGATGCGCTGACCAAGGAAATGGTCGCACTCGCGGTGAGCGCGACCAACGGCTGCACCTACTGCATCCGCTCGCATACGGCGGCGGCCCGCAAGCTCGGCATGGACGAGGAGATGCTCGGCGAGCTGATGGCGGTGGTCGGCACCTTCAACCAGACGAACCGGCTGGCCGACGGCTACCAGGTCGCCGTGGACCCGCAGTTGATGGGGTCAGCCGAGGCCGAAGCGGCGAGTTCGTCATCCGCCGGGGTCGGCCGGGGGATGCGCCGGAGCCGGATCGCGGACCGCAAGGCCTCGCGCTCGCCCAAGGGACGCTCGCGTCTCCCCCGCCGGTGGCCCTGAGCGCGCTGCCAAGGGCTGCTCTGGCTAGGCGGAATTTTGATGTTTGCGCGCTTGGATGAGCCGATGCCAACGGATGCTGGCGTATGGGCGAAGAGATCGAGCCCGACGGCGTGATTCTCGAGTTCGTCCGGCTCGGGCCCCTGATCCGGGTCAGCGCCATCGACCCGAAGAGCCTAACCGAAGTCGTGCTTCAGGCGCCGGCCGCGACGGGTAAGGCGGTACTCCGGCGCGCGGTCCTGCGGAAGCTCGTCTACGTGCTCCGGCGCCGCCGCCCCGCCGGCGCGGGTTGAGAAGCCAGGGAGCGGCCGGCCTCCGGCAGAAGCGCAGGCCCGAGAAAGATCTCGGACTCCCGCAGCGGCTCGGCGGTGGCGACCGCGACCGCATTGCCACGGATGATCTGGTCGATCACGAACAGCGGCCGCCGTTTGGTTTCCATGAACAGGCGCCCGAGATATTCGCACATGATAGCGAGCACCACCATCTGGAAGCTGCCAAGCAGCAGCACGACGGTCATCACGCTGGTCCAGCCCTGAACGGTGGCGCCCTGGAACCATCGGTAGAAGACATAGCCAAGGGTCAGCAGACTGCACAGGGCAAGCAACAGGCTGAAATAGTTGGCCAGCCGCAGCGGTCGCACCGAGAACCCGGTGACCGCGTCCGCCGCGAGCTGCAGCATCTTGCGCAGCGGATACTTGCTGCTGCCGCGGAAGCGTTCGGCCCGCTCGTAGGGCAGCGCCACCTGCCTGAAGCCGATCCAGCTCACCATGCCGCGCACGAACCGGTGCGCCTCGGGCATGGCCAGCAACGCCGCGAGGCTGCGCCGGTTCATCAGCCGGAAATCGCCGCTGTCGAGCGGGATATCGACGTCGCTGAGGCCGCGCAGCGTTCGGTAGAACAGACTCGCGCTCGCCCGCTTCCACCAGGTTTCCTTCGGGCGGGCCTGGCGCTGGCCGTAGACGATGTCGGCTCCCTGATCCATCAGCGCCATCATCGCGCCGAGCAGCTCGGGCGGATCCTGCAGATCGGCGTCGATGATCAGCGCGCGCTCGCCCCGGCAGACCCAGAGCCCTGCGGTCAGCGCGAGCTGGTGGCCATAGTTGCGCGACAGCCTCACCCCGACGAAGTGTCGGTCGCGGCGCGCGAGCTCGACGAACCGGCCTGCCGTGGCATCGCTCGAGCCGTCGTCCACCATCACGATCTCGTAGGCATCGCCGACCACATCGATGCAGGCGGCAGTCACGCGCCGGTGCAGCTCCATGAGCCCGTCGGCCTCGTTATAGCAGGGCGCCACGACCGACAGCTGCGGCGTGGGGACAGGAGCCAATCCCGCGCGCTGGCCCGCGGACATCGCGGTCTCTCCAGGGAATCTCAACCGACCGGCGTGATCTCTTCTAGTCTTGCATGACCATACCGCACGTGACTAGCTGCGTCTCCAGGCATCACCCGCGCGACGCTCGAGCGTCGGAGCGCTGCCTTGGTCGACATGTCCCCAGATGCGCTCGCCGACGCTCTCTCAATGGAGAGACGGGCGCGGCCGTCGGCTCTTCCGGGCCGGCTTGCCCTCGCATTCATCGGTCTCGCTGCCGTCGCGCTTTTCCCGCTGTTGTTGATGCAGTACCCCGACCTCGAGGACTATCTCCATCATCTTTCCAGAATGGCGATCCTGAGCCGGAACGCGGGCGGGGCGCTCGGAAAGTTCTACACCGTCGAGTGGCGTCTGCTGCCGAACCTCGCCATGGATCTGATCGTGCCGCCGCTCGCCAGGCTCCTGCCGGTCCAGGACGCCGGACGGCTGTTCGTCGGGCTTTCGATGCTGCTCATGGCGAGCGGCACGATCGCGCTCCACGCGGCGCTGCACCGCCGGCTCTCGTGGTGGCCGTTCGTCGTGTTCCTGGTGCTGTGGAACCGGACGTTCCTGTATGGCGTCGTCAACTATCTGCTCACGCTCGGGCTCAGTCTGTGGGCGCTCGCCGCCTGGATTCACTGGCGGGCATGGCCGACCTGGCTTCGGGTGCCGGTATTCGCGACGATCGCGTTCGCGCTGTTCATCTGCCATCTCTTCGCGTTTGGCATCTATGCGCTCGGCGTGTTCGGTTACGAACTCGCGCGGAGCGGCTGGCCTGGCGATCGCCGCAGCCCCTGGGTCGCTTCATGGCTCGTCGCCGGCAGCCAGTTCGTTCTGCCGGCCGCCCTGTTCCTGCTCCAGAGCCCGACCAGCGGCTACGCCCAGGCGTTCGCCTATCCGACCGATCTCCTGCATCACAAGCTCCGAGGCTTCCATCACCTGTTCCTCAATTATCATGTCTGGTTGGATCGCCTGACCTTTGCGCTCCTGGCCGGCGCTCACCTCGTCGGCCTGATCATCCGGCGCCTGCTGATCCATCCGCACCTGCGCCTTGCCCTGGTCCTGCTGCTGCTCGTTTATTTGCTGATGCCGGAGACCTTGTTCGGGACCGGCCTCGCGGACTACCGGCTGCCGGTCGGCTTCACTTTCATCCTGATCGCCGCCACCGAACCCAGGCCCGGAGCCCTGCGGTATCCAAAGCTGCTCACCGCGGCCCTGCTCGCGCTGTTCGTGGTGCGCACCGGCCTCGTGGCCGAGCGCTGGCTGGCGTACGACCGGATCTATCGAAGCTTTCAGGAGGCGATCCGGGATCTCCCCGACGGCAGCACCATGGTGACGGTCGCGATGCGCATGCCAGACTATCACTACGAGTATCATATGCCGCATCTGTTCTATTTGAGCGCAATCGCGATCGTCGAAAGATCGTTCTTCGACCCCAGCTTCGCAATCTTCGCCGATCCGGGCAAGCAACCCGTGCAGCTCAAGCCCGAGTACCAGCATCTGGTCGAGGAGCTCGACGCCCGGCTCGAGGCGCTGACCGATACCCGCCGCTGGTCCCATACCCCGCCCATGGACATGCTGCTGACGCCCGGCGTCGATGGCCGGCCGCTGCTGAAGAGCTTCGACTACGCGCTCGTCCTCTACGCCGAAGGTGGCGTCAATCCTGCGCCGGAATACCTGCGGCTGCTGGCGGACAAGCCGCGGTTCCAGCTCTACAGGGTCAACTGACGATGGGCCGGGCCATGGCTCAGCGTCAAGCCCCACGGCCTTGCGCGGGCTGAGTGCCGATCTCCCGGTCCGCGCCCGCCGGATGGTGCGCTTCGGGCTGGTCGGCGTCCTGAACACCGGCCTGGACTTTACCGTCTTCGCGCTCCTGTTCTACGGCCTCGGCTGGCCGCTGCTCGCCGCGAACAGCCTCGCCTACCTCGCCGGCTTGGCGAACAGCTATCTGCTCAACAGCCGCTGGACCTTCGGCGATCGACCGGGCCGGCGCTCGCCGGCGCGGCCCCTGCTGTACGCCGGCCTCAACTGCGTGGGCTTGCTGCTCGGCAATTTTACCGTCTGGTCGCTGGCGGTCGCGTTGCCGGCGTGGCTCGCCAAGCTTGGCGCAACCGGAGTTACCTTCGCCTGGAACTATTGGTCGAGTGATCGCCTGGTTTTCGCGCGCGGGCGTCGCTGAACCACCGGACCTGCCCGCGGGGCGTCTGCGAAACCAGGTTGCCGCGGACGCGGCCTTGCTCTAGAGCTGATTTCCGGGCGGGCAGTCGATCCCGAGAGCGCAACGGCAAGGCATGGCCTATTTCCTGCAGCAGCTGATCAACGGCGTCACGCTCGGCGCGATGTACGGCTTGATCGCGATCGGCTACAGCATGGTCTACGGCATCATCGGCATGATCAATTTCGCTCACGGCGAGATCTACATGATCGGCGCCTTCCTCTCGATCATTTCGTTCGCGTTGCTCGGGACTCTCGGGATCACCTGGGTGCCGCTCGCCCTGATCATCGTGCTCCTGATCGCCATGGCCTTCACCTCGGCCTACGGCTGGACGGTCGAGCGGGTCGCCTATCGGCCGCTGCGCGGGTCGTTCCGCCTGGCGCCGCTGATCTCGGCGATCGGCATGTCGATCTTTCTGCAGAACTACGTGCAGCTGACCCAGGGCGCGAACGTCAAGCCGCTGCCGCCGGTGATCACAGGTGGCTTCGTGTTCGGCGAACGCAGCGGCTTCACGGTGACCATCAGCTATATTCAGATCATCATGATCCTGCTCACGGTCGTGTTGATGATCGCGTTCTCGTACCTGATCGGCCGCACGCCGCTCGGCCGCGCCCAGCGGGCCTGCCAGCAGGACCTGGTCATGGCGGGCCTGTGCGGGGTCAACGTCGACCGCACGATCTCGCTGACCTTCGTGATGGGGGCGGCGCTCGCGGCGGTCGCCGGCATGATGGCCACCCTCTACTACGGCGTGATCGATTTCTTCATCGGCTTCCTGGCCGGGGTCAAGGCGTTCACCGCCGCGGTGCTGGGCGGCATCGGCTCGATCCCGGGCGCGATGCTGGGCGGCCTGACGCTCGGCCTGGTCGAGGCGTTCTGGTCCGGCTACTTCAGCATCGAGTACAAGGACGTGGCCGCGTTCGTGGTTCTGGTCCTGGTCTTGGTCTTCCTGCCGACCGGCCTGCTCGGCCGGCCCGAGATCGAGAAGGTTTGACCCGTGGCCGGGCGGGTCCTCGCCGAGAGGGTCGCGGCGCCTGCCCGAATCGACTGGCCGGCGGCGCTGAAGGAAGCTGCGCTTGCGGCCCTCGTCGCCTTCGTGCTGTTCCTGCCCTTGATCGGCATGCAGACGATCAACATCGAAGGCGGGCTCGGGCTCCGCTTCCGTTTCAACTGGGTGCTGATCGGCACTGCGGCCGTGTTCGCGGGACGCCTGCTGCTGATCGGCGCGCTGAGCCTGCCAACCTCGTTCGTGACGATCGCGGCCGCGCCCTTCCGGCAGATCCCGGGCCTGATCTCGCCCTACCGGCGGCTGCTCGCGTTCGCCGGCATCCTGTTCGCCTTCATCATGCCGTTCCTGCCGTTCGCCAACCGGTACGTCGTCGACATCGGCACGACCGTGCTGATCTACGTGATGCTCGGCTGGGGTCTGAACATCGTGGTCGGCCTGGCCGGCCTGCTCGATCTCGGCTACGTCGCCTTCTACGCCGTTGGCGCCTATTCCTTCGCGCTCTTCGCCCACTGGTTCGAGCTCGGCTTCTGGGAATGCCTGCCGCTGGCCGGCGCGCTCGCCGCCTCGTTCGGGATTCTGCTCGGATTTCCCGTGCTGCGGCTGCGCGGCGACTATCTCGCGATCGTGACCCTCGGCTTCGGCGAGATCGTCCGGATCGTCCTGAACAACGCCGACCCGCTGACGCGCGGGCCGAACGGGATCGCCTCGATCCCCGACCCCTCGTTCTTCGGGCTCAACATCTCCAACGGGGTCAAGGTCGGCGGGGTCGAGCTGGCCGACAACGCCTTCTACTTCTATCTCCTGCTGGCGTTGATCGCGCTCGCCCTGACC
>DATAOG010000246.1:0-1519 GCA_036265855.1 Geminicoccaceae bacterium
CTTGAACGCGTTGTCGTAGGTCCCAGTATCCGGGACCTCGTGCCAGTCGCTGCGATAGTCCGGCGCGAGCCCGGCATCCGGGTTCCAGACCGGCCGGGGCGTGGTGACCCGCGGCTGGATGTGGCATCTGGTAAGCCCCGCGACCGCCGAGCCGTCGGTGCCGTCGACCTGGAACACCAGAAGGTCGTCCCGGCGCACCCGCGTGCACCAGGAACTGTTGATCTGGGCCACGATCCCGCTCTCGAGCTCGAAGATGGCGTAGGCCGCGTCCTCGGCGTCGGCGACATAGCGGACACCCTGCTCGTCGACCCGCTCGGGGATGTGATCGGCGCCCAGGCAGAACACGGCCCGGACCCCGCCGAACAGATCGTCGAGCAGGTAGCGCCAGTGACAGAGCATATCGAGGACGATGCCGCCGCCGGCCGCCTTGCGATAGTTCCAGGACGGCCGCTGGGCAGGCTGCAGGTCGCCCTCGAAGACCCAGTAGCCGAAATCACCCCTGACCGACAGGATGCGACCGAAGAAGCCCGCCTTGATCAGGGCCTTGAGCTTCTGCAGGCCGGGCAGCCAGAGCTTGTCCTGGACCACGCCGTGCCTGATCCCCGCTGCCTTGGCGGCGCGGTAGAGCTCGAGCGCATCGGCAAGGCTGGTCGCGGCCGGCTTCTCGCAGTAGACGTGCTTGCGGGCTGCGATCGCCTGCCGCAGGACGCCCGCGCGCAGCCGGGTCGAGGCGGCATCGAAGAACAGCTCGTAGTCCGGGTCGGCGAGCGCCGCCTTCAGGTCGAGGGTCCAGCGCGCGATCCCGTGGGCGTCGGCCAGCGCCTCGAGCTTTCTCGCGTCGCGGCCGACCAGCAGCGGATCGGGAACCAGCCGCGTGCCGTCTGCGAGCAGGACGCCGCCCTGGTCGCGGATCGCGAGCACCGAACGGACCAGATGCTGGTTCGTGCCCATCCGCCCGGTTACGCCGTGCATGATGATCCCGATCCGCCGTTCCGCCATGGCTGCCCCCTCGTCTGGCCCGGCCTGACCGGACGTCCGTCGCTGCGCAGCATGGCTTGCGGGTTCAGGCTTGGCCAGAGCGAACCCGAGGAGACACGAGCCGCGCGCGGCCGCGCCGGCCGGCCTTCAACAGGTCGAATGAAACAGGCCGCCGACCGAGTGCTGGGCCGCGAGCTGATTGTACAGGCGGACGGCGGCCTCGGTCTGCAGCACGTGCGCCGGAATGCCCCGGTCCTTCAAGAGCGCCAGCGTCTCGGGGCAGACCTGGAGCGCCTCGAGCACGCCCTTGGACAGGACCACGATCTTGGCGCCGTGCTCGATGACCTCCTCGACGTCGGCGGGCTGGATGCCCGGCACGTGCCGGGTTCCGGTTTCACGCCAGTCCCATGCCCGCGCGCCGCCCGGATAGAGCTTGGCGTCCTTGAACCGTCTGCCGCCTTCCAGTTCGAGCTGTCCCCACGCGAAGTGGCTGATCCGGGGCGACCGCGGCTGCTCGTCCATGCTACAGATGTAAGCGTGC
>DATAOG010000247.1:0-2474 GCA_036265855.1 Geminicoccaceae bacterium
GACGTTTTAGTCATGATCGCGTCCGGGGCGAACGTGCCCGGCGGTCGCAGTGCCGGCGCGGGTTGAACGGCGCTGGAAGGCGCTTGCCGGGAGCCCCGCTCCGGGGGCAGATAGTCTCTGGCTCCCTTCAACCCCAGAGAAAACGGTGCACGCCCATGTCGCTGTCGATGTATCAGGCTTCGGTGCCGGCCTTCCTGCAGATGCTGGGCGGGCTTGCCGGCGTGCTCGCCAAGGCCGAGGCCCATGCCGCCGAGCGCAAGATCGACCCCGCGGTCCTGCTCAACTACCGGCTCGCGCCCGACATGTTCCCGTTGATCCGGCAGGTCCGGATCGCGACCGATCAGGCCAAAGGCTGCTGCGCGCGCCTGGCCGGGGTCGAGGTCCCGAGCTACGCTGACGACGAGACCGGTTTTGCCGAGCTCGGCGCGCGGCTCGCGACGACCGAGGAGTTCGTGCGGAGCTTCCGGCCGGAGGCGATCGATGGCTCCGAGGAGCGCGAGATCACGATCACAGTCGGCGGCCAGCCGATGGCCTTCAAGGGCCAGCAGTACCTGATCCATTTCGTGCTGCCGAACTTCTACTTCCACACGACCGCGGCCTACGCGATCCTGCGCCACTGCGGGGTGCCGCTCGGCAAGCGCGACTACCTGGGCAGGGCTTGAGGCAGGCTCCGGTTCGGGGGTTCCGCGGCAGGGGTGGCACCAGCAGGTCGGCGAACATCGGGCGGTGCCGGGCCGCCGGCAGGCAACCCTCAGGCAGAAAGCTCCACCTGGACGCCGTACTCGCGGCCGGCGTCTAGCAGCCAGCTCCAGAGGTATCGGGAAAACGAGCGGGCGACGTAGAGGTCGAAGATCGGACCGGTCGGCGGATCGTCCGCGCGCAGATGCAGCAGGATCGAGGCCTTGGCGAGCAGGCTCTGGGCGCATTGGCCGGGTTTGAAGATGCGGGCGTGGAGGTCGAGCGGGCAGCCCTTGGCGAGCACGTCCCGGGCGCTCGGGCCGGCGAGCGTGAGTGCAATCCGGCCGTCGGTCAGGTCGGTCAGCGCGCAGTGGCTGCCGGCCAGCGCCTCGCGCAGGCTGGCCATGAAGAACGCGACGTCGTCGGCCGGGCAGGTCAGGAGCCACTGATCCGGCCCCTGCCAGAGCGCGGCGATTTTTCCTTTGGTTGCGGTCGTGTCGGGCTCGGTCGGCAGCAGAAGGTCGAGGATCCGGCCGATGCCGGTCATGAACCCGCGATCGGCGGGGTCGCCGCGCAGATCGATCTTGCCGAGACCGGTGCGCTCGGCCAGCCGGATCCCGCGCGGCCGGAGCTCGGCCGGGGCGATCGCCGGTCGACGCCGGAGGGGCTCAGCCATGCAGCCTGCTACCTTCCGGGTCGATGAACACGGGCTCGGTCACGGTCACCGCGAGCGTGCGGTCGGGCAGCGGCACGTGGAGCGTCTGACCGATCCGGGCCCGGCCGTTCTCGAGCAGTGCCAGCGCGAAGCTGCGGCCGAGGTTCGGGCTGTAGTAGGCGGACGTGACGTGACCGAGCATGGTCATCGGGATGGCCTCGGCCGGATCGGCGACCAGCTGGGCGCCTTCCTCGAGGAGCTCCCGCGGGTCGTCCGGGAGCAGGCCGACCAGCTGCTTGCGGCCGTCCCTTTGCAGATCGGCGCGGGCGAGCGAGCGCTTGCCGATGAAGTCCGGCTTCTGGCGGCCGATGATCCAGGCCATGCCGAGGTCGTCGGGGGTGACCGTGCCGTCCGTCTCCTGACCCGCGATGATGTAGCCCTTCTCGGCGCGCAGCACGTGCATGGCCTCAGTGCCGTAGGGCGTGATCCCGTACTTCCGGCCGGCATCGATGCAGGCCCGCCAGAGGGCGAGACCGTAGCTCGCCGGGATCTGGATCTCGTACCCCTGCTCGCCCGTGAAGCTGATCCGGAAGACGCGCGCCGGCATGCCCAGCACCTCTGCCGCGCGCACGCTCAGGTGCGGGAATTGTTCCGGGTCGAGGTCGAGGCCCGGAACCAGCTCCGCCACCAGCTCCCGGACCCGGGGGCCCGACAGGCCGACGGTCGCCCACTGCTCGGTGACCGAGGTGCAGAAGACCCGGAGCTCCGGCCACTCGGTCTGCAGCCACTCCTCGAGCCAGGCGAGCACGCGCGCGGCGCCGCCGGTGGTCGTGCTCATCAGCCAATGCTGCTCGCCGAGCCGCGCGGTGACGCCGTCGTCGAACACCATGCCGTCCTCGCCGAGCATCAGGCCGTAGCGGCAGCGACCGACCGCGAGCCTGCCCCAGGTGTTGGTGTAGATGCGGTTGAGGAACTCGGGAACGTCCGGGCCCTGCAGGTCGATCTTGCCGAGCGTGCTGGCATCGAGGATGCCGATTGAGGTCCGCGCCGCCTTGACCTCGCGGGCGACCGCCGCGGCCATGTCCTCGCCGTTCCGCCGATAGTACCAGGGTCGCAGCCACTGGCCGACCGGCTCGAACAC
>DATAOG010000248.1:0-2619 GCA_036265855.1 Geminicoccaceae bacterium
CTCGCCGCTTCCGCGACCGGCGATCCGCCGTCGGATTCGTCCTCCTGGAGCGCACGCCGCTCGACCCGCTTCAGGCGCGAGCGGTAGAGCTGACCGGCCTCGTCGAGCAGGGGATAGGCGATCGCGCAGATGTGGGAGTGAATCCGCTTCAGATCGCGCAGACTGTCGAGGTGGAGCGCGCTCGAATCGATGCTCTCCGGCCGCCCGGCTCTCAGCCTTGCCAGGTGGTTCTCGGCGGCCCGGCGCTCGGCATCGCGGACCGCGATCTTCTCGTCGATCAGCTTCCGCGCGATCGCGACCTCGCCTGACATGAAGATGCCGAGCGCCATCTGCAGATTGTCGAGGACGTGGGCATGGAGCGCCTCGATCTCCCGCCAGCCTTCGCTGGAGAACCGCAGCTGCAGGCGGATCTTCTTGTCGGCGAGCTCGAGCAGGCTCTTGTCGATGATGTCGCCGATGTGCTCGAGGTTAGTCGTGAACATCAGGATCTCGGCCGAGCGCCGGCTCTCGCCGGGGTCCAGCGGCTCGCGGCTGACGTCGGTCACGAACAGCTTGATCGCCTCGTGCAGCTGGTCGACCGAGGCCTCCATCCGCTGCAGCAGCACAAGCTTCTGACGGTCGTCGCGGCGGAACACCTCGAAGCACTCGCGCAGCATCGTCTCGATCAGATCGCCCATGCGCAGCGCCTCGCGCGCGGCGCAGGCGAGCGCCAGGCTCGGGCTGTCCAGGGTCGAGCGGTCGAGATGACGCGGGCGCTCGGGGTCGGCCGCGACCGGCAGATCGGGCAGTAGCCGCGTGCAGATCCTGGCGACCACTTCGGTGAACAGGATGAACGCGAGCCCGAGCGCGAGATTGAAGCCGGTGTGGAAGTCGACCACGATCCGGCTCGGGTCCGGCACCAGCCGCTGCAGCCAGGGGACCGCAAAGCCGAGCAATGGCGCGGCGACGATCACGCCCGAGATTCGGAACAGAAGATTGCCGAGCGCCACCCGGCGCGCGGCCGGGCGGTCGGCGTAGGTTGCGGCGAAGGCTGGCATCGCGGCCCCGAGATTGGCGCCGAGCACGAGCGCGCAGGCACTGGCCAGCGGCAGCACGCCGACGCCGGCGAGCGACATGATCAGCAGCACGGTTGCAAGGCTGGAGTGGGCGAGCCAGGTCAGAAGTGCCCCGACCACGATCAGGATCACCACGTCGTGGGCGAGCGCGCCGAACACCTCCTCGAGGATCAGCGCGTCGCGCATCGGCGCCGAGGCGGCCAGGATCAGCCGCAGCGCGAGCAGCATCAGGCCGAGCCCGATCGCGACCCGGCCGAGCCCGTGATGGCTCCACGCCTGGGCGCCGAGGTGAGTGACCACGCCGGCCAGGATCAGGATCGGCGCGAGCCAGTGGACGTTCAGCGAGAGCACCTGCGCGACCAGGCTGCTGCCGAGATCGGCGCCGAGCATGACGGCAAGCGCGGGCGCGGTCTCGACCACGCCGCGGCCGGCGAAGGCCGCGACCACGAGCGCGGTCGCGGTGCTGCTCTGCAGCACGCTGGTGACGCCAAGGCCGGCGAGGAACGCGGTCCCGCGATTGCGCAGCGAGACCCGGAGCACGTGCCGCAGATCGGCGCCGAAGGTGCGCAGGATGCCGGTCCGGACCATGCGCGTGCCCCAGAGCAGCAGCGCGACCGCGCCCAGAAGCTCGATCAGCACGCCGGTCGCCGAGGACGGGATCATGGGACGGCGCCGGTCAAGCAGACGCTGCCGCGGTGCAGCGCTTCAGCGGCAGAGCTCGAGGGGGCGAGGAACCAGCGGGCCCCGGCGCGGCTGGCCCGGACCGGCCGGCGACAGGCCGCATCACGCGCGCGATGTTCCCGGGCGGCCGGCGCGCTGCGGGTCCGGATCGTCTCGCCAACACCTCGTCGGGCCGAGGCGGTCGCGGGCCGGGTCGGAAGGGAGAGACGCGCCGATCTCGAGCAGTCAACCGCCGACGGCGCGTTTTCGCTTTCCCGGGGGTCGCCCGTCAGTCCTCGGCGCTGTCGATCGAGCCGGCCGGCTCGGCGAACCGGGCCGACCGGCCATGGCCGTGATCGCTGGCGCGCGCGGCGCCGACGCTGCCCCCAGTGTCGCTCAGCACGCTGATGTTACCCGCGATCTGACCGCCGCGCTCGAGCTCGAGCTCGCCGTAGCGGATCGTGCCGGTGAGCTTGCCGCTGCCGCGGACGAACAGCCGCTTGCGGACCGTGAGATCGCCCTCGTAGATGCCGCTGATGTCGGCTTCCTCGACCTCGCAGCCGCCGGTGAAGCGGCCCGAGCGCGCGATCTCGAGCGCGAGCGTGTCGTTCAGCGTGACCTCGACCTCGCCCTCGACCACCAGTCGATCGCAGGAGCTGATCTCGCCGGACAGCCGGATGCCCTCGCCGACGATCAGGCGCTTGCCGCCGAAGCGGTCGGGCTCGGCCAGTCCCGTAGACGCGGGGCCGGTCGCCTCGGCGCTCCCCACGCCAGCAGCGGCGCCCGAGCCGCCCGACCCCGGCAAATCGACCTTCCGGCGCAAATCGGGTTGCGCGCCGGCCTTGGGCGCGGCATCGGCAGCGGGCCGGCGAAAGGCCCCTTCACCGCTGGCCGGGAGTTCGTT
>DATAOG010000249.1:0-2315 GCA_036265855.1 Geminicoccaceae bacterium
AGCGCGAGGGCCGCAACGGCCTCGACTGAGGAGCCTGACGAGTGGCCGAAGGTATGGGCGAGCGCGCCGGCAGAGTGCCGGTGATCTATCCGATCGCCGGCAAGCGGGTCTGGGTCGCGGGCCACCGCGGGATGGTCGGCAGCGCGCTGGTCCGCCGGCTCGAGCGCGAGGGCTGCGAGCTTCTGCTGGCGAACCGTCAGGAGTGCGACCTCGGCCGCCAGGACCAGGTCGAGCGCTGGATGGGCAGGGTGCGGCCGCAGGCGGTGATCGTGGCCGCGGCCAGGGTCGGCGGCATTCTCGCCAACGACCGCTATCCGGCCGAGTTCCTCTACGACAACCTGATGATCGAGGCGAACGTCATCCACACCGCCCGAAGGATCCAGGTCGAGAAGCTGCTGTTCCTGGGTTCGAGCTGCATCTATCCCAAGCACGCGCCGCAGCCGATGTCCGAGGACTGCCTGCTGACCGGCCCGCTGGAGCCGACCAACCAGTGGTATGCGATCGCCAAAATCGCCGGCATCAAGCTGTGCCAGGCGTACCGGCGCCAGTGGGGCTGCGACTTCATCAGCGCGATGCCCACCAACCTGTACGGCCCGGGCGACAATTTCGACCTGATGTCGAGCCACGTCGTGCCGGCGCTGATCGCCAAGATGCACGCCGCCAAAATTGCCGGCGCCGACGAGGTCGAGATCTGGGGCACCGGCCGGCCGCGGCGCGAGTTCCTGCACGTCGATGATCTCGCGGACGCCTGCGTTCATCTGCTCCGGGTCTACAGCGACGAACTCCACGTCAACGTCGGCTGCGGCCGGGACCTGACGATCGCGGAGCTAGCCGAGAAGGTCAGGGCGGTGGTCGGATTCGAGGGCCGCCTGCGCTACAACGCCGAGCGGCCGGACGGCACGCCGCGCAAGCTGCTCGACACCTCCCGCCTGTCGGCGCTCGGATGGCAGCCCAAGATCGCGCTCGATGACGGTCTGGCCGGCGCCTATCGCTGGTATCGCGAGCGCGCGGGTGCGGCCGCCGCCTAGCGGCGATCGGCGAGGTTTGCGGCTGCCGGTTGCGTCACCGCCGGCCCGGTGACAGCCGGGGCTCGTCGTGTTAAGCATCCGGCGGCCGACCCAGGACGCACCGCCATCGACGCAGCCACCCCCGTGAACGAAGCCACCGCGTACCGCCGCGGCGCGGCGCCGGCAGCCGCCCGCGAGGTCTCGATCCCGGTCCTGGTCCAGACGACGCGACGCGGAGTCTGGCTGCTCGGGACGGTCGCGCTGGTGTGTGTGCTGATCACCGCGGTCGGGCTGAAGCTGCGCGAGCCGGTTTACACGGCCACCATGATCGTGGCACCGGCGGAGGCCGATGTCAGCGCCGCGAGCCAGCTCGCGAGCGAGCTCGAGCAGATGGCGAGGCTCGCGACTCTCGCCCAGACCCCGCCCAAGATCGAGCGCGTCTCGGCGCTCGAGCGGTATCTCCAGCTGTTCGGATCGACCGCGCTCGCGGCCCGGCTCGAAACCGAGCACCATCTGCTCCGTATCGTATTCGACGACCAGTGGGATCCCGAGCGCCAAGCCTGGCATCCGCCCTCCGGCGTACTCGCCTGGATCAAGCACGCCGCGCTGCGGTTCTTCGGCTATCCGGAGTGGAGGCCGCCGGACCTGGCGGCGCTGGCCGAGTGGCTGAACGATCAGCTCGACTCCGAGCGGATCGGCACCAGCGCGCTGTTCCAGATCGAAACTTCCCACCCTCGGCGCGCATTCGCGGTCTCGCTGCTCGAGATGGCGAATGACGCCGCCAACGCGCTCTTGCGTGAGCAGGCACAGAGCCAGATCGGTGGCCAGATCGAAGAGATCGAGAAGGAACTCGCCACGGTGACCGACCCGGGCCGCAAGCAGGCGCTGCAGGCTCTGCTGACCCAGGAATACCAGCTCCAGGCGCTGCTGCTGACGGAGCAACCCTACGCCGCCCAGGTGGTGGTCCCGGCCGCCGCCGGCGCCACGCCGAGCTCGCTCAATCCGCTCCTCGCCCTCGCGCTCGCTGCCGTCGCCGGCCTGATCCTCGGCCTGTTCGTCGTCTTCCTGCGCGATGCGCTGCGGGGCGAGGCACGAGCCTAAACGACGCCATTGCCGGTGCCGTGGTGGTGCGGCCGGCGCCGACCCGCCCGACCGCATGCCCGAACAGGCTCGATGTGAGTGAGCTTCGGCCTCTGAACCGGCGGACTGACCTGTCCGTCCCGACGTGTCACCTTGCGATCGCAAGCCAACCGGGGAATAGCGGGCTCCCGGTTGCGTTGGTTAACGCGTCGGTGACATGGGAAACGG
>DATAOG010000250.1:0-2279 GCA_036265855.1 Geminicoccaceae bacterium
GACCGACCCCCAGCCGCACCCTGCGGAAATCCTTCGAGCCCAGCCACTCGGCGATCGAGCGCAGCCCGTTGTGGCCGGCCACTCCGCCGCCCGTCTTTATCCGGACCTTGCCGCGCGCGAGGTCGATCTCGTCGTGCACGACCACGACCCCGGCCGGCGGCAGCTTGAAGAACCGGGCCGCCTCGGCGACTGCGCGGCCCGAGAGGTTCATGTAAGTCTGCGGCTTGAGCAGCAGAACTCTCTCCGGGCCGAGCTGGCCCTCGGCGGCGAGGCTGGAAAAGCGCGTGCGCCAGGCGCCGAAGCGGTGCGCCTTGGCGATCGCATCGGCCGCCATGAACCCGACGTTATGGCGATCGCGGGCGTGACGGGCGCCGGGATTGCCGAGCCCGACCAGCAGCAGCATGAGCCCCAGACGGCGACCGCGCCTACTCGCTGGTCGCCTCGGGCTCGGCCTCGGGCTCGGCCGCCGCCGCGGCGGCCGCCGCCTGCTCCTCGGCCGCAGCCTCGCGGACCACGGTCGGGGCGGCGATGGTCGCGATCGTGAAGTCGCGATCGGTGATCGTCGGCCGCACGCCCTCCGGCAGCGGCACGTGGCTGATGTGGATGCTGTCGCCGAGGTCGAAGGGCGCGAGGTCGACCGCGATCTCGGCCGGGATCGCATCCGCCGGGCAGCTGAGCTCGAGATCGCGACGCACGATGTTGAGCACGCCGCCGCGCTTCAGACCCGGGGAGACGTCCTCGTTACGGAACACGACCGGCACCTCGACCGTAACCCGGGCGCCGGCCGAGACGCGCACGAAATCGGCGTGCACCGGCTCGTCGGTCACCGGATGCAACTGGACCTCGCGCGGCAGCACCCGGACCAGCTCGCCGTCGACCTGCAGGCCGCAGAGCGTATTGAAGAAGTGCGGATCGTTCAGCTGGCGGCGCAGCGCGCGGGCCTCGAGCGAGACCATCGCCTGTTCCTTGCGCTCGCCATAGATCACCGCCGGCACCCGGCCGGCGCGGCGCAACGCGCGCGCCGGCCCCTTGCCGGCGAGCGACCGGAGCTCGGCCGCGAACGTCACCATCTCGACCATGCCATCTCGCCTCAATCCGGCGCCGCCATCGGGCGCCAGCCATTCCCATTCAACCGGCCTCTCAGGCGACCGACCGCATTCGCGACGCGCTCGCCGCTCGAAGGCGGTCGTCTCAATCGAACAGGCTCGACACCGAGCTCTCGTCGCTGATCCGCCGGATCGCTTCACCGATCAGCGGCGCGACCGACAGCACGCGGATCTTCTCGCTGACCCGCACCGCCTCGGTCGCCCGGATGCTGTCGGTGATCACGAGCCTCTCGAGCCGGCTGGCGCTGATCCTGGCGACCGCACCCGCCGACAGCACGCCGTGGGTCACGTAGGCGACCGCCGCGGTAGCACCCGCTTCGAGCAGTGCCTGAGCGGCGTTGACGAGCGTGCCGCCGGAGTCGGCGATGTCGTCGACCAACACGCACAGCCGGCCCTCGACGTCGCCAATCACATTGACGACCTCGGAGGCGCCGGCGCGCTCGCGGCGCTTATCGATGATCGCCAAGCCGACGTCAAGCCGCTTGGCGATGCCGCGGGCGCGGCCGACCCCGCCGACGTCCGGCGAGACGATGATCATTTCCTTCGGCTCGTAGCGCTCCCGGAGATCGGCAGCGATCAGCGGCGCGGCGTAGAGATTGTCGACCGGAATGTCGAAGAAGCCCTGGATCTGGCCGGCGTGCAGATCCATGGTGAGCACCCGGTGCGCCCCGGCGACGGTGATCAGATTCGCCACTAGCTTGGCCGAGATCGGAGTCCGCGGCCCGGCCTTGCGGTCCTGGCGGGCGTAGCCGAAGTACGGCATGACCGCGGTGATCCGCCGGGCCGATGCGCGCCTGAGCGCATCGATGCAGACCAGCAGCTCCATCAGGTTGTCGTTGGCCGGATACGAGGTCGACTGAACCAGAAAGACGTCCTCGCCGCGGACGTTCTCGTGGATCTCTACGTAGATCTCCATATCGGCAAAGCGCTGGACCGTGGCATCGGTCAGCGGCTGGCCGAGGAATGCGGCGATCGCCTCGGCCAATGGCCGGTTGCTGTTGCCGGCGAGAAGCTTCATCCCAAGCGCCCGAGCAAACCTAGAAGTCCGCGCGGACCGTACCAGCCGCGCCGGCGGAAGGCAACGACAGGCCCGCGGCCGGGGCCTTGCAGCGCGCGGGCCGCGCTCTTGGCCAGGCTGCTCCGGGGTCGGAATGGGCGGGCAGGAATCGGTGG